>DATLJJ010000532.1:0-17805 GCA_035538975.1 Sphingomonas sp.
CCGCTTCTCGTAAACCTCGTCCACGATCCCGAACTCCTTCGCCTCGTCCGCCGAGAGGAAGGTGTCGCGGTCCAGTGCCCGCTCGATCTTCTCGAGCGGCTGACCCGTGTACTTGGCATACAGGTCATTCATGTTCTGGCGAATACGGAGAATCTCCTTAGCCTGGATCTCGATGTCCGAGGCCATGCCCTGCGCGCCGCCCGACGGCTGGTGGACCATGATCCGCGCGTTGGTGAGCGCGACTCGCAGCCCCGGCTCGCCGGCCGAGAGCAGGAACGAGCCCATCGACGCCGCCTGACCGATGCAGACCGTGCCGACGCGCGGACGGATGTACTGCATCGTGTCGTGGATCGCCATGCCGGCGGTCACCACGCCACCCGGCGAATTGATGTACATCCAGATGTCCTTCTTCGGGTTCTCGGACTCGAGGAAGAGCAGCTGGGCAGTGATCAGCGACGCCATGTGATCCTCGACCGGACCGGTGACGAACACGATCCGCTCGCGAAGCAGGCGCGAATAGATGTCGAAGCTGCGCTCGCCGCGGCTCGACTGTTCGATGACGATCGGAACAAGGCCGCCGGTTACGGGATCGATGGTCATCTGACCGGAAAGCGGATGCATGTGTGGGAATCTCATGTGTCTGTTTTTGCCCAGTGCCCAACATCGGGCCTCCGGAACCGCGGCGCAAGGGGTTCAGGCTCGCAATCACTCGACACACCGGAAGTGCACAGGCCGGAAGTGGTCAAAGTGCACACCTGTACGGGGTTCTTCCGGCGCGGCTGCCCTCACCACCAGGTTCCGGAGAGACCCCAGCAGAGCAAATCCTGTTTTGCAAGCACGGGGCGAACCCTGCGCCCCGGCAGGCGCTTCGGTTAACCGGCCATAGACCATGTGCCGCTAGGCAAGCGCGATGCAATCGGCCGAATCGCTGCGCGAGGAAAGGCGCTTCCTGCTGCTGGTGCTGCTCGGCGGGCTGGCGGTGCGGCTGATCTGGCTCATGCGCACAATGGGGCCTGTCGACGGCTTCTACGGCTCGGCCGAAGCGACCGATGTGGCGCTGGCGATCGCGCGCGGTCATGGCATCGCCGATGCCTATTACCCTGGCCAGGACGCCACCGCGCACTTGCTGCCGATGACGCCCGCTCCCGCCGCCTTTTGGATGTGGCTGTTCGGCCCCGGGACCAGCACTGCGAACATCGCATTGCTCGGCTGGTGCCTGGCGCAGGTCACCGCCGCATATTTGCTTCTGTACGCGCTGTTCCGCACGCTCGATGTCGATCGGCGCGTCACGCGCTGGGGCATGGCGCTGCTCTGCCTGGCGCCGGCCTTCGTGCCGCAGGAGACCATAGACTTCCGCTACTGGGAGGGCGCCGCGGCACTGGCGCTGGCAGCCCTCAACCTCCTGCTGATCGTCCGGCACGACGCGGGCCGTCCGTTCGGATGGCGCGCGATGCTGGGGACGGCGGCGCTTTGGGGCTTCACCTTCTTCGTCTCCCCGCCGGCGGGACTGGCGGTTGCCGCCTGCTGGGCGGTCTTCGCGCTGCGCCGCCTCTCCCCGTCGCGCTGGATCGCATTCGGAGTGGCTTCCGCTGCCGCGGCGGCGCTGCTCGTTGCCCCCTGGGTCCTGCGCAACCAACGCGTGCTGGGCGCACCGGTGCTGCTGCGGAGCAACTTCGGGCTGGAGTTCGCGCTCGCCAACCATCCCGCGGCGGTTTCTGGCCGGGCGCCCGAATATGTCTTCGCCGCCCGCCTTCGCGAGATCCACCCCCGTCGGCCGGATGGAACAGGCAAGGCGATGCTGCACGCCGCCGGCGGCGAGGTCGCCTATTCGCGGGCGCTGGGCGCCCGGACCTGGCGCTGGGCTCAAGAGAACCCGGGGGACTTCGCGCGGCTGTCGCTCCGCCACTTGCGCGAGTTCTTCTTTCCGCGCCCGTGGCAGATGTACTTCACCGGCTGGGAGGGCATGCGTGCGGGACGCGCGTGGACGATCGCGCTGGTCAATCTGCTCGGACTGACGGGACTCGCTATCGGTCTGTGGCAGCGGCGGCGCGGCTATTGGGTGCTCGCCGTCTATCTCGCGGTGCTGGCGCTCCCCTATGCGCTGCTCCAGCCCATGTCACGCTACATCTATCTCGCGTACGGCGTGCTCGCCTTCCTCGCAGTGGAGGCGGTGCTGACGGGGCTGCGCTACGCCGGCGTGGCGAAGGGCCCCGGGATCGCCAGATAGGCAAGGCGCCGCATCTCGCGCCGACCGCGCACGACCGTGTCGAGGATCAGCCCCGAGAAGAAGTTGAGGAAGGCGAGGATCACCAATCCGGTGGCGAGGATCGCCGTGGGCAACCGCGGCACCAGCCCGGTTTCGATATAGGTGATCGCCAGCGGGATCGAGAGCAGCACCGCAAGCAGCGCCAGCGCCGCGCCCGCCACGCCGAAGAACAGCATCGGCCGCTCGATGCGGTAGAGCGTGGCGATGGTGTAGGCGATGCGGAAGCCGTCGCGATAGGTGCTGAGCTTGGACGTCGAGCCCTCGGGCCGGGCGAAATAGCGCGTTTCGACCTCCCCCACGGGCATCTTGAGCTCGAGCGCGTGGACGCTGATCTCGGTCTCGATCTCGAAGCCGGCGGAAAGCACCGGGAAGCTCTTCACGAAGCGGCGCGAGAAGATGCGATAGCCCGAGAAGATGTCGGTGAAGCTGCGCCCGAACAGGCGCGCGAGGATGCCGGTGAGCGCGCGGTTGCCGAAGCGGTGGCCACGGCGATAGGCGGCCGTTTCCTGCTCCACCCGGGCGCCGACGACCATGTCGAGCCCCTCGTGCAGCAGCCTCTCGACCATCAGCGGCGCGACGCTCGCATCATAGGTCGCGTCGCCGTCGGCCATGACATAGACGTCGGCGTCGACGTCGGCGAACATGCGGCGCACGACATTGCCCTTGCCCTGCATCCGCTCGCTGCGGACCACGGCGCCGGCGGCGCGGGCGACTTCGATCGTGCGGTCGCGGCTGTTGTTGTCGTAAACGTAGATCGTCGCGGTAGGCAGCGCGGCACGGAAGCCCGCTATCGTCTGCGCGATCGCGGCTTCTTCGTTGTAGCAGGGGAGAAGTACGGCGATGCGCGGCTGATTCATGGAGCCGCCATAGAGCCGAAACGATATCAGTTCGATAATTTTTCGGAACCGCAGAACAGGGGGAAGGCGATCCACATGAGCGACAGGCGGGTATGCTTCGATTTTGAAGTCGATTTCTCCAACGGCGGCGGCATTCAGGGGCAGGACTTCCGGCTCGATATCGACGGCGACGACGTGTCCGACGACGCGCTCGCGGCGTACATCATCGCCGATCTGCGCCTGCTGATGGTCGGCGAGGTCCGCATCCTAAACAAGCGGATCATCGAGGAGCGTCACAAGCGCGCGGCGGGAGCGGTCGGCAGCGAAATCGCCGGCAGCGCTGATCGCTACGTCGACCTCAGTCACACGATCGAGGACGGCATGATCACCTACAAGGGGCTGCCCGCGCCGATCCTGTGCGACCATCTGTCGCGCGAGCAGTCCCGTGCGGTCTATGCGCCCGGAACCGAGTTCCAGATCGGCCGGATCGAGATGGTCGGAAACACCGGCACCTATCTCGATACGCCCTATCATCGCTACGCCGATGGTCACGACCTCGCCGGGCTTGCGCTGGACCGGGTCAGCGGCGTGCCCGGCGTCGTCGTGCGGGTGGAGGGAAGCACCGCACGCGCGATCGACTGGACGAGCTTCGCCGCCAGCGACGTCGCCGGCCGCGCGGTGCTGGTGCACACGGGATGGGATCGGCACTGGCGGACCGACCAGTATTTCGAGGACCACCCGTTTCTCACTGCTGCGGCAGCGACGTGGCTGCGCGACAAGGGCGCGCTGCTGGTGGGCATCGATTCGTTCAACATCGACGACGTCTCGGGCGGCGAACGACCGGTGCACAGCATCCTGCTGGCCGCCGGCATCCCGATCGTCGAGCACATGACCAATCTGGCGAGCCTGCCGGTCGAGGGCTTCCGCTTCTGGGCCGTCCCCCCGAAGATCAGCGAAATGGGCACCTTCCCCGTCCGGGCGCACGCGATGCTCTAGCTCGGGCTATCTCCTCGATCCTCCCTCGCCAGGGGGCGGTGTCATGCGCAGCATGGCGGAGGGGGAGGAAGCAAGACGCCACGTTCTGGCATCCGCACCCTCCGTCGCCATTCCCCCCTGGCGGGCGAGGATTGGAAGAGAGTCCGACGGGGCCAACCCAGCCCAAAAACAAAAAGCCCGCCGTTCCTGATGGAGCGGCGGGCCTGATGTTCGATGCGAAGCCTGGCCTTACTCGGCCTTCTTCTTGGCTGGAGCCTTTTTGGCGGCCGGCTTCTTGGCCGGAGCTTCCTCAGCTTCCGCGGCCTCGGCCTTCTTGGCCGGCGCCTTCTTCGTCGCCGCCTTCTTCACCGGCTCGGCCTCGACCAGCTCGTCGCCGGGGGCGGCGGGCTCGACGTCGGCCTTCTCGACCTTCTTCGCCTTCGCCGCCGGCTTCTTCGCCGGAGCTTCGCCGGCGTCCTCGGCCTTCGCCTTGGCGGCGCCCTTCTTGCGCGGCTTGTGGTTGTCGTGGTCGTGGTGGTGCGTGCCGGTGTCGAAGCCCTCGTCGGACTCGATCGCGGCTTCCAGCTCCTCACGCGTCACTTCGCGGTCGCTGATCTCGGCCTTCTCGAAGAGGAAGTCGACGACCTTGTCCTCGAACAGCGGGGCGCGGAGCTGCGCGGCAGCCATCGGCTCCTGCTGGACGTACTGGATGAAGCGCTGGCGATCCTCGGGACCGTACTGCGACGCCGCCTGCGCGATCAGACGGTTCATTTCCTGCTGGGTCACCTCGACGCCGTTGGCGGTGCCGATCTCCGAGAGGAGCAGGCCCAGGCGCACGCGGCGCTCGGCGATCTTGAAGTAATCGTCGCGCTCGGCCTCGAGCTCGGCCTTGGCGGCCGCCGGATCGGCCTCATGCTCCGCCTCGTGCTGGAGCTGGTGCCAGATCTGCTGGAACTCGGCGTCGACCATCGACGGCGGAACCGGGAAGTCGTGGCCCGCGGCGAGCTGGTCGAGCAGCTTGCGCTTCATATAGGTGCGGGTCAGGCCGTTGAGCTGCTGCTCGATCTGGCCCTTGAGCAGACCGGTGAGCTGCTCGAGATCCTGCAGGCCGAGCTGCTTGGCGAAATCGTCGTCGATCTTGGTCTCGCCGGCAGTCTTCACCGCGGTGATCTTGAGATCGAAGGTGGCGGGCTGGCCTGCGAGATCCTTGGCGCCGTAATCTTCGGGGAAGGTGACGCTGATCTGCTTCTCGTCGCCGGTCTTCACGCCGACGAGCTGGTCCTCGAAGCCCGGGATCAGGCGGCCCGAGCCGATCTCGACCGCCATGCCCTCGCCGGTGCCGCCCTCGAAGGCGACGCCGTCCGCGGTCTTGCCGACGAAGTCCATCGTGACCTGGTCGCCTTCCTTCGCCTTGTGCTTGGCGGGGGCGTCTTCCCAGGCCTTCTGGCCGCTGGCGAGCTGCTTGAGCTGCTCGTCGACCTGCTCGTCGCTCACCGGAACGGTGAGGCGCTCGAGCTTGAGGCCGTCGATCGACGGCGTCGGCACGTCCGGGAGCACTTCGAGCTCGATCTTGATCTCGGCATCGCCGCCCGCGGCATATTCGCCCTCGAGGCTCACCGACGGCTGCATCGCCGGGCGCAGCTTGTGCTCGGCGATGAGCTTCTGAATGCCTTCCTGGATCGAGCTGTTGAGCGCGTCCTGCGCCAGCGCCTCGCCGTGCATCTTGCGAACCAGGTTCGCCGGCACCTTGCCAGGCCGGAAGCCGGGCATCCGGACCTGCGGGGCAACCCGCTTCACTTCGGCATCGACGCGCGAGTCGATGTCCTTCGCCGTGATCTTCAGCGTGTAGGCGCGCTTCAGGCCCTCGTTCAACGTCTCGACAGTCTGCATTCGTTCAGGCTTCCAAAGTGAAAAGGAGTCGCGGCTCCGGAGATACGGGCACACGAGCGGCGATGCTGGTGCGGGCGGAGGGACTCGAACCCCCACACCTCTCGATACCAGAACCTAAATCTGGCGCGTCTACCAGTTCCGCCACGCCCGCAGGGGCACCGCCGGTCGGCGGGCTCTATAGCAGTCGTGGGACCGGGGGCAAGCCGCGAAGCAACCTGGGGCCCGGACAAGACGTTGACGGCGGGACAAGGAGACCCCGAATGCCCGTCGAACCGCCGATCCCTACTGCTCCTCCCGAACGGCCCGTACCCGCCCCGCCCCAGCCTTCGCAGCCGGGCCAGCCGGTGGCGCCCCCGCCCGAGCTGAACCCGCCGGGACCCGACATCGACGTGCCGGCGCCCCAGCCCGGCGGCGACCCCGGCACCGCGCCGGGACAGCCGCTCGCCTGAACCCGAGGAGCGACCGAATGGCCGACACCAGTAACGACGCCGGGCAGCGCACGCCCGTCACCGACGAGGAAGAGGATCCTCGGCCCGATATCCAGCAGGCAGTCGAATCCCGCTCCGACGAAGCGGACCGCGCCGGCGGCGGCGGCAAGACCTCGCCGCTCGAGCCGACCGGCGTGCCCGACGGCGTGAGCGGCACCGCGGGCGAAGTGAAGAATCAGGACCGGACGCAGCAATAGCCGCGCCCGGAGACCCGCTTCAGAGCTTCGCGCCGTCCATCATCGCGCGGACCTCGGCGATGTTCGCGTCGTAATAGTGGAGCGCGGGTGCCGAGAAATCGATCAGGTAGAGCTTGCCCCCGATGATCGCGGCACGCGCCTCGCCGTTGCGGCGCAGCTCGTCGCCCTGCACGGCATAGTGATAGGTGAAGCGCACGCCCTGGTGCCCGGCGAGGGTCGCCGGCTCGACGCTGTCGACTTCGAACAGCGAAGTGCCGAGCACGATGCGCTGGGTCGCCTCGAAATACTGGACGATGTCGGGCGCGAGCATCTGCGCGCTGAACTTCGGCAGCGGCTTGTCCTTCTTGTTGCGCTCCTTGACCAGCGATTCGCCGGGCGCGATGCCGGCGAAGAAGCGCAGCTCGTTGAGCAGCATGCCGTCGAGCGTCCAGGACTCGCCCTTCTTGGAGGGGCGCCACGACGCGCGGTTCCATGCCGATTGCGGCGTAACCTTGAGGCCGCTCTTGGCGACCGCCGCCGCCTGCCCCGCGGGCATCACCTTCCAGCCCGCCAGCGCCGGGCCGGGCGTCGCAACCGCCAGAGCAGCCGCGGCCAGCATTCCGGTCTTGATACGCATCGTCATTCTCCCCCTGCCAGCATCGCGATCATCGGCCGGTCGGCCGCGTCGGGCTGCATCGTCACATATTCCTTGAGCAGCGCCCTGCCTTCACCGGTCGCTCCGGTGCGCAGCAGCGCGAGCCCCAGCCCGCGCCGCAGCTCGGGCAACGCATAGCCCTTGGCCAGTGCCTCGCGGTAAAAGCCCGCAGCCGCCGCGAAATCCTCGGGCTTGCCACGCGCGCGGTAGAGCTCGCCGCGGGCATAGAGCAGTTCGGGCGTCCAGCCCTCCCCCAGCGCCATCTCCTCGAGCAGCCATTCGGTGCCGCCGAAATCGTTGAGCTTGATCTGGTCGTCGATCAGCGGCGCCCACCATTTGGCCATCGCGCCGCGATATTCGCCCGCCCCCAGGAAGCCGCCACCGCCCACGTCGGGCACGTCGCGCGCCAGATTGGCGAGATAGGTCATGCGATCCTCGGGCGCGGGATGCGAATCGAGGAAACCGCGGCCGTGGCGGCGGGGCTTCTGCTTTCGCGCGATAGCCGTCGCTTCGCCTTCGCGGATCACCTGACGCCACACCGCCGCGGCTGCGCCCGGCGAATAACCGCCGCCGCGCATATAGCCGATCGAGACGACGTCCGCCTCGCGCTCCATGTCGCGGTTGAAGCTGAAAATCGATCCCAGCAGCCCGACCTGCGCGACGAGGCCGACGGTGCCGAGGAACGAGAGCCACGCCATCGCATCGGTCTTGCCGCGGATGCTGCGGAAATTCTGGAGCGAGTGGCGATGCTCGAAATGGCCGAACTCATGCCCGAGCACGGCGGCGAGCTGCGCCTCGTTGCGCATGCGCAGCAGCAGACCGGTCCACACCTGCATCATGCCGTTGGGCGCCATGCTCGCGTTGAAGCCCGGCGTGCGCACGATGTAGATGCGCACGCCCCGGCAGCGCTCCTCCCCCACCTCGCGGCAGAGCACGCCGCGTACATAGGCGTTGAGCTCGGGATCGCGGACCACGAAGCGCGAGGTCTTGAGCGTGCGCTCGGCCTCGTCCATCTCCAGCCACAGCCCGCGCTCGTCCGAAGTCTGCGGCTGATAGGCGAGCGCCCCCGAGTCCTGCGCCAGCACCGGCATGGGGCCGAGGACGAGCGACGCCGCGGCCAGCGCAGCGATCGCCTTGCGTGCCCGGCGCATCATTGCGCCGCGGCAGCAGGGGCCGATGCGCGGGTCGGGAAATCCTCGAGAAGCTGGCTGATCCGCTTGGCCGCACCGTCCGCTTCGCGAACGTCACCGCCCATCTTCACATCGGCATTGACCCAGACCAGCTCGCCGGTGCGCAGGTCGACCAGCCCCGCATAGCCGATGTGCACGCCCGACGTGATTCCCATGCCCATCAGCGCGCCGAAGATCTGGAGCGCCTTGCGGCCGGCCGAGCCGTAGCTGTCCTGCGTGTAGATGAAGAGGCCGTAGTCGCCGCCGCCCAGCTCGCCGAGCTTCGACGCGCCCGACCCCAGCGTCCAGTTGAAGTCCTGGCGCTTGGTCGGAAGGCGATTGCCGGCGAACAGCTTGTGCATCACCACCGAATTGGCGACCGCGCGGAACAGCCCCTGATAGTCGGCGAGCAGCGTGGCGTTCTCGCCCTCCAGCTCGGGCATCATCGCCAGCTCGTTCGATCGCTCCTGCTGCGCCGTGGTGAGCGCCGCGGCGAGATGCTGGCGTGCCTGCTGGGTCCACTCGGCATTGGGCTCGTTCATGCCGCCGGTGCTCTGCTCGCCCACCGACACGTCCGGACGGAACACCAGGATCCGCACCTGGCCCGTCGCCGGGAAGCTGAAACCGGCCTTGGAGGCCGATGCCTCCGCCCCGAATTGCGCCTGCGCGGGCGCGCACAGCAGAAGCATGCCGGCAAGCGCCGACATCACCAGTCTCAGCATTCCGATTCCCCCATTGATCGGCAGCCCCCTGCCGATTCGCAGCTGATCCTATCCGGCCGCCGACTGCCCGCAAGTCGAATTGTTGCGAGACTGCACCAATGTGGGAAGAAATTCGGGGAGAATTACTGTGCGATTCGCCGCGCGTTCACGATCTTCACAGGCTCCAGTGGCACTTCGCCCTTGAAGCTGCCCTGCAGCGTCTTGGTGGGCGAAGTCGGCCCGTCGAAGATCTTGAGGACGACGTCCATCCCCTCGACCACGCGCGCGAAGGCCGCATAGCCGAGATTGTCGCCCGGCCGCGCCGGATCGGCGTCGAAGCTCGGCTGGTCGCCCACGCTGATCGTGAACTCGCCGCGCGCGGTGCCGAGGGCAAGACGCGGCATCGAGAGCGTGCCGTCGAGGTGCTTGATGCCCGTCTGGCTCGTCGGCTCGTGCTTGACCGGCGGGAACATCTTCGCGGGCGCGTTCTGCACGCCGAACTGCACGAAGCCGAAATGATCCTGAACCTTCACGGTGCGATAGAAGCTGATCCCGTCGAAGCGCTTCGCATCGACATAGCGCAGGAAGTTCTTCGCCGAGATCGGCGCCTTGTCCTGATAGACCTCGATCACGATACGACCGGCGGTAGTCTCCAGCGCCACGCGCGGATTGGCGGCGGGAGCAGGCGCGGCGGTCTGCGCCGCGGCAGGCAGCGCGAGAAAGCAGAAGAACATCAGGAGCAGGTGGCGCATGGGCATCCTCGTTCGAGTGAGTTCGTCACCCGGATAGTAGCAGCCGCGCCGCGCCTATCTACCCGGCTCGCGCTGCCGCCCGCCGATATCGGCGCTCTCACCCTTGAGCGGCCGCGAGACGGGGCAGACCTCCTGAAGATAGCCGTTGAGCGTATTCGCCAGATGATCCTCAACCAGCCGGTAGTGGACATACTGGCCACGCTTCTCGCTGGTCACGAGACCGGCGGCCTCGAGGATCGCGAGGTGTTGCGAGACAGCGGGCTTGGATATCTCGAACCGGGCTGCAATCTCCCCCGCAGTCAGCTCGGCATGGGCGAGATACGCCAGGATTTTCCGCCGGACGGTGGAGGACAGGGCTTCGAACACACGTTGCATGGACACTAATTAAGCATTTTCTTCATTGCTTACCAGCCCACCGCATCGTAGTTAAGTGATACCTTAATTCCTTAAGGAGTTGGCGATGCACGACCCCCATGCGGTAAACAGCGTCATTGAGACACCGGACGCGAGTGCAGTCGACGGACAGGTCAGGTGGGACCCCGCGCGCTCGCTCTGGAACGGGGGCACGATGGCGGTGACGTTGGTGCTCTGCCCGCTGACGCTGACTCCGGCCGCGGCACTGCTGTTCGTGGCTTTGACCGGCGCGACGCTGCTCTTCGGCCATTCGGTGGGTTTCCACCGCCGGCTTATCCATCGCAGCTTCGAATGCCCGCAATGGCTGGAATATGTCCTCGTCTGGTGGGGCGTTCAGGTGGGCATGTGCGGTCCACTGGGCATCATCCGCACGCACGACCTGCGCGACTGGGCGCAGCGCCAGCCCGCCTGTCATCCCTATCTGAGTCACGCCAACCCGATGATCAAGGATGGCTGGTGGCAGCTCCACTGCCGGCTCGAACTCGACACCCCGCCGCAATTCGACCTCGGCGCTGTAGGGCGGAGCCGCTTCTATCGTTTTCTCCAGGCCAGCTGGATGGCACAGCAGATCCCGACGGCACTCCTGCTCTGGTGGGCAGGCGGTTGGAGCTTCGTGGTGTGGGGCGTCTGCGCGCGAACCTTCGTTTGCGTCCACGGCCACTGGTTCGTCGGCCATCTCGCGCACAACCGCGGGCCGCAGCATTGGATTGTCGATGGCGCCGGAGTGCAGGCGCACGATGTGCCTTGGGCGGGGCTGATCACCATGGGCGAGGCGTGGCACAACAACCATCATGCGTTCCCCGGATCGGCACGTATCGGCCTTTACCCCGGGCAGAGCGACCTCGGCTACGCCTTTATCCGCTTGCTGGAGAAGCTGCGCCTGGCCTGGAAGGTGCGAACGCCCGAAACTCTGCCCGTCCGGAGAGAACTCGTGGCGGCGGGGAGCGCTGACGGACATGGCTTCCAAACACGTCGTCCGGTCGAGCTGCGGTGTCGGGCGAGGGAACTAAAGGCCTGAGACATGTCGTCGGCGCGTTATTGCAGGCATGAAACAATCTGCTCACAGTCTCTGCTGCGGACTGGCGACTGACGCGCTTCACTGCAATGATTGTCCTGCTGAACACGCGGATTTCTGGAGGGGGTATGCGCAAGCTCTGGGTGATCGCGGCATTCATGGGTTCGACGACGGGAACGGCATGGGCTCAGGTGCCCTCGCTACCGCCGGACGCGCTCGTGTTCGGCTGCGGGGCGCGGGAGAAAGTGGAGGCGGAGGCTTCCGCGCAATTGGCCAGGGCCGTGGCATCGCCGGCGGAGCAGGAAGAGCACCGCAATGCCGCACGCGCTGCCATCCGCAAGGCCGATGCATTGCGGCGCGATGCCTTGGCAGGGAAGCCGGCGGAGGCTCCTTATAGCGGAGCGAGCCGGTTTGCCGCGCTGTCCGTGCGTGCACCCTCGCCCGAATTGGCGGAACTCTACCGGCGTGTCGCCGCGGATCAGTTCGCGCGTTTGCATCTCACGGCGGCCTTGCAACGCGTCGGTTGGGCGGCAGGTCTTTCCGACCATGCCCGCTCCTACGCCTATTACGTCATCGCTTCCGACGTATGCGGCGTGGACGAAGCGAATACCCGGTGGTTGAAGGCGCAACTCGACCGGAGCGGATGGTTCACCGTCAGCAAATATGGGGCGGAGGCAGATTCGGCTGCCTGGCTGCTGGTGCAGCATGCCGACGACGATCTGGCCTTTCAGACCAGGGTACTCGCGATATTGGAGGCGCTCGTCGGTTCGAAGGACACCGACCCAAGGAACTACGCCTATCTTTACGACCGCGTCGCCGTGAACGGAAAGCGGCCGCAGCGCTACGGCACCCAGGGACGCTGCACCGTTTCAGGCTCATGGGAACCGCGCGAGATCGAAGACCCTGCCCGGCTCGACGAACGCCGCGGCGCCGTCGGGCTGGAACCGGAGGCGGAATACAGGGCACGCTTCACATGTCCCAAGGCGCCGCCGCGAGGCTGAGCCCCGGGAACGAGCGAGGCCCGAGCCGCCGTGCCCATCCGGTTTGATTACAGTTGTAGTCTGTGCGACTACAGATGTAGTCAATCGCTGTCGGGGGTGCTCATATGCCGATCTCAAGACGCGACGCGCTTCTCGGGCTGGGGGCGGTGTCCTTCGGATTGAACCGGGGAACCGGCGAAAGCCTTGCCGCGCCGCCGCCATCAATGCGGCCGGGTGACGACTTTTACCAATATGCCAACGCCGCCGATATCGCGGCGATGACCATACCGCCCGGCCATTGGGACTACGGGCAATTCAACGTGATCGGGGAAGGCGTGGCGCGACGGATCGCCGCATTGGTGGAGCGCGCAGTGAGCCGATCGTCCGGAGGCTCCGGTGCCGAACGGCGGGTTGCTGCTGCGTACCGATCCATTCTCGACGAAGACGCGATCACGCGCATCGGCAGCGTTCGGCTGAAGCGGGATGTGGCGCGGATCATGGCGGCGGGCTCGCACGAGGAAATCGGCGTGCTGATGGCGCACCCGCGCTCGAGCAGTCTGGTGGCGTTCAATGTCTTCCCGGCGCAGGGCGAGTGGATGGTCTATCTGGACCAGCTGAACCAGAACCAGCCCATGCTCGGGCTGGACGCGGGCGGCTATACGCCGACCGACGCGCATTCGACCAAGGTGCGCGATGCCTATCGGCTATGCATCGCGCGGTTCTTCGATCTGGCCGGGATCCCGGATGGGTCGCGTCGGGCCACAGACATAGTGGCACTGGAAGGCGAGATCGCCCGGCGCCAATGGAGCTTCGAAAAGCTGCGCGACCGGCGGGCGAACCTCCACGTCATGACCGTCGCGGAGCTCGAGGCTTATGCCCCGGGCCTGCCCTGGCGTGCGATGCTGGCGGCGCGCGGGGTGTCGGACGTGGAGCGCATCAACCTCGGGACCGACAGCGCAATCGCCGCCCAGTCCGTGCTCTTTCGAGAAACGCCGCTGGACACCTTGCGGAGCTGGCTCGCCTTCACATGGATCCGCAACGGCATCGACACCCTGCCGGCCAGCTTCAGGGATGCCTGGTGGGCGTTCTCGGGCGAGGCGGCCCGGGGTGCCACGGAGCCGCCGACGCGGGCGGAAGACGCGCTTCGCTTCGTCAACAGCCAGTTGCGGATGGATGTGGGACGGCTCTACGTCGAGGCGCATTTTCCGGAGACCGACCGCGCCTGGGCAATGGAGATGCTGGGTTACCTCAAGCGCGCCATGGCCGAGCGGCTGCGCACGACCTCCTGGCTGGATCCGGCCTCGCGTGCGGAGGCGCTGGCGAAGCTGGATGCCATGGCGTTGAAGGCGGGGTCACCGCGAAGCTGGCCCAACCATGAAGGCAGCGCCGACCTGAAGGACGACGACGCAGGCGGCAACCTGGAAATCTTGTTGAACGAGGCGTGGACGGCACAGCGCAATCGCCTCGACAAGGCGCGATCCCGGCAGGAACTCTGGTACCAATCTCCGCAGACCGTGGATGCGAGCTACAGCGTCCTGTTCAACGCGATCGAGCTGCCCGCCGCGATCCTGCAGCCGCCCTTCTTCTCCAGCACCGCGCATCCCGCCGAGAATTTCGGCGCGCTCGGCGCGCTTGCGGGGCACGAGATGGGTCACGGCTTCAACGATCAGGGTCTGCTCTTCGACAGCAAGGGCATCATGCGGGACTGGATGTCCGCCGGCGCGCAAGCTGCGTTCGAGGCTCGCGCCCGGCAACTGGTCGTCCAGTATGAGGCGCTCGAACCTTTGCCGGGGCTGAAGCTGAACGGGCGCCGGACGCTCGGCGAAAATATCGCGGACCTGTCCGGCGTCTCGTTGGCGCTGCGCGCCTATGAGCTCTACCGGGCCGATCATGGCGATCCGCTCGACGCACGGGAGGCGCGGCGGAAATTGTTCCTGAGCTGGGCAAGGGTCTGGGTCTACAAGGCGCCCGATAGCGCGATCCGCCATATCGTCGCGCACAGCGATCATGCGCCGGCGCCGTGCCGGGTGAACGGTGTCGTGCGCAATCTGGACGCATGGTACGAGGCTTTCGACGTGGCGCCGCCGGACAAACTCTATCTCGCGCCCAATGCGCGGGTCCGTCTCTGGTAGGCGCGACGGAGCGGGGTCCTTTCCCGCTTGAAAGATAGGATTTCGCCTGCTTGGCTGGCCGTCCGCCGACACCATCGGCGGCGCTCCTTGAACCTGTAGACCTGCCGCAGCGATACGCAACAAAGCGACCTCGCCGCGAAACTTTATGTCACGATATGCGGGAAAATTGGGAAGTTAGCCGCCTTTCCGTGGATTGACCGGGTAATTAGTCAGACTAATGTCGCGCGAAATGATCATCGGGAGAGTGGCCGTGGGGAAGAGCGTAGTGCGAACCAATCTGACGGCGCTGGCGCTGGTGGCACTCGCCATCCCCGGCGCGGCGTTCGGGCAGTCGGCGGCGCATCCTGCGCCCGGCTCCAATCCCCTCTTCCGCGACAAGTTCACCGCCGATCCCGCGCCGCTGGTCGTGGGTGACCGGCTCTATCTGTACGTCGGCCACGACGAGGCGCAGCGCGACGAGATGTTCAACATGCGCGAATGGCTGGTCTATTCGACCGCCGACATGAAGAGCTGGACCGATCACGGCCCGACCATGAAGGTGGCCGACTTCAAATGGGCGAAAAAGGATGCCTGGGCGTCCCAGACCATCCAGAAGAACGGCAAATTCTGGTTCTATGCCGCGGTCGAGCACGACGACAGCCATCCGGGAAAGGCGATCGCAGTCGCCGTCTCCGACAAGCCCACCGGCCCCTTCGTCGACGCGAAGGGCTCGGCGCTCATCACCAACGAGATGACGCCCAAGGGCACGCACAGCTGGGAGGACATCGACCCGACGGTGTTCACCGACGATGACGGGACGACGTGGATCGCGTGGGGCAACCGCCAGTGCTACATCGCCCGGCTGAAACCCAACATGATCGAGATCGATGGCGAGATCACCGAGATCACACCGCCGCATTTCGAGGAAGGGCCTTGGCTGCACAAGCGCGGCGCGCTCTATTATCTGACCTACGCCTCGCTCGATCGCTCGAAGCACCGCGACGAGCGGATTTCCTATGCGACCGCGCCATCGATCAAGGGCCCCTGGACCTGGCGCGGCGAGCTGACCGGATCGGGCAAGTACAGCTTCACGATCCACCCGGGCATCGCCGAGTTCAAGGGCAACTCATACCTGTTCCTGCACAACGCCACGCTGGCGATCGGCGATCTGAACGGATCGATCGGCCGGCGCGCGGTGACCGCCGAGTATCTTCAGTACAATGCCGACGGAACGCTGAAGCCGGTGATCCAGTCCGACGCCGGCGTGTCCGCCCCGCCGCGGCGCTGAGCGGGGCGCGCAGTCAGGCCTGGCCGGGACCGAATGCCGCAGCCACGGGTTCGGCGCCGGCGCGCGGCCTGAGCTTCGCGGGCTTCGGACGCTTGAACCAGAAGGTCCAGACCGCCAGCGATCCGAGCAGGGCCATTGCGAGGCCCGACACGGTCATCACGATCCGCCACGCGAGACCGCCCACCTTGGCGGCGTGGAGCGGATAGGCGGCGTTGAACAGCTGCGCGCCAGCGGGGAGCGCCAGCGCGTCGCGCGCAGCCAGCAGCCGGCCGTCGGCGGCATCGAACCATAGCTGGGAGCGGCCGTTCGGCAGCCACTCGGGCGCGCGCTTCATGCGGATCATGATCGGGTCGCCGGGCTTGCGCGGCAGCGTGAGGATCCGGATCGTCGCGTCGGGAAAGCGGCGATGCGCGGCACGGACGATGCCGTCCCAGTCCGGATTGGGCGCGAGCGGGCCGCCGCGGACCTTGGGCAGCGCGAGCGCGGCGGTCACCGTGCCATAACCGCCGAACGGCGCGCTGACGATCTCGGCAACCGGGCGGAAGATCATCATCGTGCCGGTCAGCGCCGAGAGCAGCAGCAGCGGCGCGACGACGATCCCCAGATCGCGATGGTGCATCACGATCGCGGGCCGGCTCAGCCGCTTGGGGAGTAGCCGGAACTTGAACGTCCGCCGCGTCCGCCACCAGAGGATGGCGCCGGTCACCACGAAGAGGATCGCCGCCAGCCCTGCGACGCCGATGATCGTCTCGCCCGTGTCGGCCGCGAAGAGATGGTGATGGAAATCGAAGAGCCAGAGCTCCGCCCGTTCCCACTGGCTGCCCCAGCGCGTCACGATGTCGCCCGCCTGATCGGCATAGGCGCCCGCACCCTCTGCCGTGCGCACCTGGTGCAGGCCCAGCCGGTCGCTCGCGTAGACGATGCTCTGCGCGCCGGGTTCTGCAAGAAGCCGCTCGGTGGCGCGCGCGATCACCCCGGGATCGCGCACCAGCGCGTCACGGGCATGCGGCAGGGTGATCCATTCCTCCTTGTGGACGAGGATCGCCCCGCTGAGGCCGAGCAGCGCCAGCAGCAGACCGATCAGCCCGCCGGTCCAGCGGTGGAGGAGATCGAGCAGCCGGATCAGAACCGATAATCCCAACCAAGGGTGAAGGTACGGCCACGGCCCGCGAAATAGGCGAGGTTGTCGGTCGGAAGCCGCGTATCGCTCGAATAGTCGATGTAGAATTCATCGAACAGATTCTGGGCGCTGAGGCTCAGCCCGCCGAAGCCGGTCTCGTATCGGATGCTCGCGTCGGTGACAGTGTAGCCGCCGAAGTTGTTGCGCTGGTCGGGTCGCGGCTTGTCGAGGTCGGCGTGGAAGGTGCGCGAGAGATAGAATTGGGTCTGCACCAGCGCAGCGAGCCGACCGCGATTGAAGGTCGCCGAAAGGTTGACGCGATCGGGCGAGATGTTGACGCCGTCGAGGTCGGTGTCGACGATCCCGTCGGGAGCGTTGCGGTTGGCGTCGCTATCGAACCGGCCCTCGATATGGGCATAGCCGACACCCAGCTTCAGCCCCTCGATCGGCGTCGCGGTCCGCAGATTGAGTTCGAATCCCTCGATCTCGATGCGCAGCCGCTGGATGTCGAAGTTGCGGTCGATGCCGGGCACCAGCAACTGGCCCTTGTCGCTCGACGACCAGAAATAGGTGGCGCTGGCATCGAGCGGCCCACGCTTCACCTCGAGGCCGATCTCGCGATTGTTCGAGACGATCGGCTCGATGTCGAGCGACTCGCCGATGTTGAATCCCGGCGTGTCGACCGAGCGGGCGATCCGCCCGATGTCGGGCATGGTGAAGCCCTCGGCATAGCTCACATAGGCGCGGATGCCGGGGATCGGCTCGACGATTGCACCGCCGTTGAACAGCGCGTCCTGGAAGCGGGGAGTACCGCCGGTAACGGCAACGCCGCCGAAGGTGGCCGGGTCAGGCGGCGTGCCGCGCGCCGTCGTGGATGCCAGCGTGTGATAGTCGTCGATGCGGACCTCGACATTCTCCCATCGCACGCCGCCTGCGAGGCGGACGACCTTGTCGAACAGCGCAAGGTTG
>DATLJJ010000533.1:0-4473 GCA_035538975.1 Sphingomonas sp.
GCAAATAGCCCCGGCGGATTAGCGCCCGGTGCCGGCGGCCCGGGCCGGACGCGTGGTGCGCGCGCGCGCCGACTGGGGGAGCGCGGGGTTCCCGTCGGCGGTGCTGCTCATGTCCACCACGCACATGTAGCGATACTGGCGATGGCCGCCGCAGCCGACCCCGGCGTAGCGGAAGCCCTTGTCGAACAGCAGTGCCCGATGGCCCCGGCCCGGAACGCCGTCGTCGACGATGAGCTGGCGCACCACTTCCGCCGCGCTCGAATAGCCGTAGGAAATGCCTTCGCCGACATAGATGTCGCCGCCGCGCCGCCGGACGCGCTCGCCGGGCGAGTTGCCCGCGCGCGAGCTGTGACCCAGGCCCCCGAGCGGCCCCTGCGCCGCGACATGGTCGTCCGCGGCCAAGGCGAGCACCTCGCCGTGGCCGAGCGCAGGCAGCGGCGCCTGGCGCCGGAGGAAGGCGATCGCCTCGTCCACCGCGCGCGTGCCCTCGTTGGTCATGATGCCGTTGTCGTCGCCGGGCAGGTAGAGCAGGCGTCCCTCGAAATAGCGGCGATATTCGCGCAGATCCTCCGCATATTCCTGCGGATGCTGGCGGGCGAAGTTGATCTCCGCGAGCACTTCGGATTCGAGCGAACGGCCCTGCGCCTGGGCCGAAACGCTGCCGAAGAACGCGCAGCACACGCCTAGCGCCGCGAAGATACGCCGAGACACCATGAATACTCCCCCCGGAACCCCTGGCGGACCACCCTCCGCAACAGTCTGGGAAGACGCGATTAATCCGTTGGGAACATGGGCGGATACTCCGCAATTAACCTTAAAGATCCGCGTCAGTAATGGCCGTTGGGGGTACGCGCGAATTCGGTGACGCACATGATGCGGTAGACCCGGTGCGGACCGCAGGTGGTCCCGGCGTAGCGCATCTCCGCGGAGAAGACGGCGCGCCGGTGCCCGCGGCCCGGCACATTGTCGTCGACGATGAGCTGGCGGACGACCTCGGTCGCGCTCGGCGGGCCATAGGTGATCACTTCCGCCACATAGTCGCCTCCGCCGCGTCGGCGGAGCCGGTCGCCCGGCACGGCGCCGTTCCGCGACACATGGCCGATCGCGCCGCGCGGCCCCTGTTCGGCGACATGATCGGCGGCCGCGCTGGCGAGCAGCGGCGAGGCGGCGAGCGGCGGCACCGGTACCTGTCTCTCGAGCTCGGCGATCGCCTCGTCGACTGCGTGCGTCCCCTCAGCGGTCAGCAGTCCGGCGGGTCTGCCGGGGTAGTACACGATCCTGCCGCGGAAATAGCGGCGATACGCGCGGAGGCGCTCGGCATAGCGTTGGGGCTGGGTGCGGGCGAGATTGAGTTCGGCGAGCACTGCGCGCTCCAGGGCGGGCTGTGGAGCCGGTGCGACGGCGAGGAGGGGCGCTAGCAGGCCGAGCAGCATCGGCGCGTCCGGAACGCACCTGGGCCGGGCGCCGGCAGAACAATGCTATTCTTCAGCAACTTCCGTTGCGTGGCTTCGTTCTTGCCGTGAACAGTCGCAGGAGGCTCGGTGCAAGTGAGGAACAAGTTCGTACCCGTTATGCTGGCTCTCATCCCGCTTGTTGCGGTGATCGGCGCCTGTGTTGCGTGCCCGTAACGGAGTGGCGCGCCTTCGGTTCCAGCATATTCCCTGCGCATGAAAAAAGGGCCGTTCCGGCATCCCGGAACGGCCCCTTTTCTTGTCGGCATTTGCCGGTGACTTAGGCTTCTTCGCCTTCGGCCGCCGGAGCTTCCGCGGCGATCTCGCCCGGCTCGAGGTTCGGATCGCGATCCTCGGTGAAGCCGGCTTCGTCCTTCTCGAACATCGCGGCCATCACGTCGACGCCCTGCGACTGCATCTCGGCCTCTTCCGGCGAGCGGGCGACGTTGACCTTGACGGTCACCGACACCTCGGGGTGCAGCGCGACGCGCACTTCGTACACGCCGATCGACTTGATCGGACGGTCGAGGACGACCTGAGCCTTGTTGACCTTGTGGCCGTCGGCGACGAGCGCCTCGACCAGGTCACGCACCGCGACCGAGCCATAGAGGTGGCCGGTGTTCGACGCCTGACGGATCAGGGTCACCGAAGCGTCGTTGAACGAGCCGGCTTCCTTCTCGGCGTCGGCACGACGCGAGGCGTTCTCGGCCTCGATGCGCGCGCGGTTGGCCTCGAAGACCTTGCGGTTGGCGGCGTTCGAGCGAAGCGCCTTCTTGTTGGGGAGCAGGTAGTTACGGGCGAACCCGTCCTTGACCTTCACCACATCGCCGATGGCGCCGAGCTTCTCGACGCGCTCAAGCAGAATGACTTCCATGGGTCGAGCCTCCCTTACTTAACGATGTAGGGCAGCAGGCCCAGGTGACGGGCACGCTTGATGGCCTGGGCCAGCTCGCGCTGCTTCTTGGCGCTCACCGAAGTGATGCGCGACGGGACGATCTTGCCGCGCTCGGAGACGAAGCCCTGGAGCAGACGGACGTCCTTGTAGTCGATCCGGGGAGCATCCTTCGCGGAGAAGGGGCAGCTCTTGCGACGGCGGAAAAAGGGTCGTGCCATGATCTATAAGCTCCTTATTCGCCGCCGAAACCGGTGTTGCCGCCGGCCTCATCGCGCTCGCGACGGCCACGGCCGCGCTCGCGGTCCGCACCCTTGCGCATCATCACCGACGGACCCTGCTCCAGCTCGTCAACCTTGACGGTCATGTAGCGGATCACATCCTCGTTGATCTGCGTCTGGCGCTCGAGCTCGGCGACCACGCCTGCGGGCGCGTCGATCTCGAGCATCACATAGTGCGCCTTGCGGTTCTTCGCGATGCGATAGGCGAGGCTGCGAAGACCCCAGGTCTCGGTCTTGACGACCTTGCCGTTGTTGTCCTCGACGATCTTGGTGGCGGCTTCCGCCAGTGCGTCCACTTGCGCCTGTGCCAGATCCTGGCGCGCAAGGAACACGTGCTCGTAAAGAGCCATGCGTTCTCTTCCTGTTGGCCGATCGCTGACGTGCACCCCATGTGCAGCGCCCCTCCGGCTGTCGTCTTCGTGCAATGATTCGCGCAGCCGGAAGCGGACTCCCGGTGTCGCGAAGGCGGGCCCATAGCGCCGCGGGGGGAGATTGGCAAGCCGGAACGCCTGCCCATAGCACGACAGCGGCGGAGCCGAAGCCCCGCCGCTGCGCTTGCCGCCTGTGTGCGGCCGTTGGTTAGTTCAGGATGTTCGCGAACACCGCCGCGACGATCCCGCTGGTGATGCCGACCAGCAGGGCGTCATTGCCCGACTGGACGTAGTGGTAGCCACGGGGCGGAACGCGCAGCCCGCGATAGTGGCGGTAGTCGATCTGGCGATAGTTGCGGGCGTAGCGGCTGTCGAACCGTTCGCCGCGGTGCCAGTTGCGATACTGCTGCCGCTGAAACTGCTGGCGTCCGAACTGCTGATGGCCATTGTACGAACGTTCGACCTGATGACCGCGATACTGCGGCGCAGGGGCCGCAGAAGCGACTGCCGGCGTGGCGGCGATCGAAGCGGCGACCAGGCCCATGATGATCTTCTTCATGACTAACTCCTCTTGTCTGCGCCGTCATCCGGCGTTGAAGACTAAATAGGAGTCGGTTGTCGCAGCCCCGTCCCGAACCAGAGCCGAAATGGTCGCGAATTGTCGCAAAGCTCGCCGCGCTTCGAAGAAGGTGAGAGGCCCATGCAAAGGCGGGAAGGCGAAGGCTTTGTTCGCGCAGAGGCGCAGAGGCGCAGAGGCGCAGAGATGGGCCGCGCAGCGGCAGGCGATCAATTCCCCTCAAGCAATCCATGCCGCTTGCGCGGCGCCAGGCGGCGACCGCAGGCGCATCTCTGTGCCCTCTGCGCCTCTGCGCGAACTTCACTTCCTCTTCGCGTCGTCGCGCCGACGCGCCTTCGCGTGAGCCACGATGCCGAAGGGCCGGCCCCTTGCCCCTGCGCGGCAACCGCACTAACCCGCGCCGCCTGAACTCCTAAGGATAGGCACATGCGCGCATTCATCTTCCCCGGGCAGGGCAGCCAGTCGGTCGGCATGGGGAGCGCGCTCGCCGCGGCGAGCCCCCACGCGCGCGAAGTCTTCGAGGAAGTCGACGAGGCGCTGGGGCAGAAGCTCTCGCAACTGATGGCCGAGGGGCCCGAGGACCAGCTGACGCTCACTGCCAACGCCCAGCCCGCGATCATGGCGAACGCCATCGCCGTGCTGCGTGTGCTCGAGAAGGAAGGCGGCATCCGCCTCGCCGACAAGGCCGATTTCGTCGCGGGCCACAGCCTTGGTGAATATACCGCGCTGTGCGCCGCCGGGGCGCTCGATCTCGCGACCACCGCGCGGCTGCTCCGCAAGCGCGGCGATGCGATGCAGGCGGCAGTGCCTGTGGGCGTGGGCGCGATGGCTGCGATCCTCGGCGCCGACCGCGAGAAGGCGCAGGCGATCGCCGACGCGGCGGCCGAGGGGCAGGTGTGCA
>DATLJJ010000534.1:0-5997 GCA_035538975.1 Sphingomonas sp.
CGAAAGCGGCGTTGGCGAATGCTTCGGAGACCTGCTGCGCCAGCGCCGACTTCTCGAGCCCGGTGAAGCTCCGCGCCTCAAGGCCGGAGCTGGTCGCCGCAGCGGCGAGCGAGCTCGACTTAGCCTTGGTTGCGACCTGACCGGCAGTGGCCTGGTCGAGCGCGGTGACGAGTTCGACGCTGCGCTTCTCGGTTGCGGCGAAGCGGGTGCCCTGCTGCTTGCGGAAGGCGTCGGCAATCTCCGCCTCGGTGGCAGCGGCGCCGGCACGCAGCGCGTCGGGCTTCACCAGCGCATAGCGCACGACGCGGCGCTGCGGCACCATGTAGCGGGCCTGATTGGCGGTGAAGAAGGCGGCGAGCGCCTTGTCATCGGGATCGGCGCCCGGGTCCATCGCAATAGACTGGATGAGGCCCACCGTGCCGGTGCGGCGCTCGAGCATCAGCGAGGCATAGTGAAGCGCCACGCCTTCCGGCACCTGCGTGCCGATGGTGGCGCGATTAATCAGCCAATTCCCATAGCGCTCCTGCGTCATGCCCTGACGCAGCATCGTCGGCGAGATGCGGTTCTGTGCGAGCAGGTCCTCGAACGCCTTCTGGCTGAACTTGCCGTCGAGCCCGAAGAAGGCCGGGGTGCTTGCGATCTCGCCGTCGATCAGCCGCTTGCTGACTTTCATGCCCGAATCCTGCGCGAACTCGGCCAGCGCTGCGGCGCTGATCATTTCATCGAGCGCCAGGTCGAGCCCGCCCTGTGCCAGGAATTGCTCCATCGTGATGTTCTGGCCCTCGCGCTGGGCATTGCGCAGGAATCGGTCGATCCGGTCGCGCAGCTCAGTGTCGGTGACCTCCGCATTGCCCACACGGACGAGGACGTTGCTGCCAGCGCCGCCGCCCATGTTGCGCACGCCGGTGATGTCACCCGCGGCGAAGGCGATCGCGATGATCGCGAGGAAGATGAACACCGCGATCACGCCGTAACGTGACTTGGTGAAGCTCCGGAAGAAATTGAGCATGAAGGCCCGTTCGCAAGAGGAAGTTCGGCGTCTTTAGGGCGGCATCTCGTCGCCATCAAGCTTGTGCCGTGCGGGCGGATTGCTATCGCGGTCCGACGAAGAGGGAGAGACGAAGATGCGCCGCAAGCTGGTCGCAGGAAACTGGAAGATGCACGGGCTGAAGGCGCAGCTTGGCGAGATCGAGGCGATCGCCGCCGCCGCGCGCGCGCATCCGGAAGTGGACGTGGCGCTCTGCGTGCCCTTCACGCTGATCGAGCCAGCGGCCGCAGTCGCGGCCGGGCTGCCGATCGGGGCGCAGGACGTGCACGAGGCCGAAAAGGGCGCACACACCGGCTGCATCTCGGCCGAGATGCTGCGCGACGTGGGCGCGACGCTCACCATCGTCGGTCACTCTGAACGGCGGGCGGACCAGCACGAGACCAGCCACGACGCCTGGGCCAAGGCAGCGGCGGCGCACCGTCACGGGCTGGAGGTGATCCTGTGCTGCGGCGAGACCGAAGCCGAGCGCGACGCCGGCCGCGCCGAGCGGATCGTCCAGTCGCAGATCGAAAAGTCGCTGCCCGACGGCGCTGCACCCGATTGGCTGACGCTCGCCTATGAGCCGCGCTGGGCGATCGGCACGGGCCGTACGCCGACGCTGGAGGACATTGCCGCGATTCATGCAATTGCCCGCGCCAAGCTGCGGATGATGGCGGGTAATGGAGCCGCCGAGGGCATCCGCATCCTCTATGGCGGCTCGGTGACGGGCGCCAATGCCGAGGCGATTTTGCGCGTCGATAATGTCGACGGCGCGCTGGTCGGCGGCGCGAGCCTCACCGCCGAGAAGTTCGTGCCGATCATCGCGGCGGCGGCGCGGGCTTCGCAGTGATCCCGCCCAGCGTCAGATAGGCAGTCAGCGCCGAAAGCAGCGCCAGCACGGCGCAAAGCACGGCAGCGGAATGGAAGGCTGCAATCAGCGCCGCGCCGGCGGCGGCGATCACTGCGCCGGCGATCGCCGTGGCGATGAGGCCGCCGGTCCGCGCGATCGCGCTGTTGAAGCCGGATGCCGTGCCCGCGTGGCGGTCATCGACCGAGGCGAGTACGGCGGTGGTGAGCGGGGCGGCGACGCAGGCCATGCCGATCGCTATCGCGACCATACCGGGGAAGACGGTGGTCCAATAGCTGCCCTCCGCCCCGACCCGCAGCAGCGCGAGGAATCCCGCCGCGACGATCAACGACCCGATCGACAGCGGCAGCCGCGGACCGACACGCTCCGTCAACCCGCCGGTGACACGCGAGGCGATCGCCATGCCCAGTGGCATGGGAAGCAAGGCCAGGCCGGCGGCGAGCGCCGAATAGCCGTCCGCCTGGATCAGCACGAAGGGCAGCAGCAGAAGCAGCCCGCCGAGCGCGCCGTAGAGCAGGAGCGTAAGCAACGTCAGCCCGGCAAAGGCGCGCGAGCCGAACATCTCCAGCGGCATCATCGCCCCCGCGCCGCGACGATGCTCGATCCACAGGAACAGCGCAGTCAGTGCGCCGCCGGCGGCGAGACCCGCGGCGGTCGCGCCCGAAAAGCGGCCGTGGCTCGACCACAGCGTGAGGCTCCTGGTGAGTGCGGCGAGGGCGAGCGTCGCGGCGGCGGCGCCCGTCCAGTCGAGCGGCTGCTCACGCGACGCACTCTCGTCGACGTAGCGCACGGCGAGCAGGATCGCGGCGGCTGCGACGGGCAGGTTCACGAAGAAGATCGCGCGCCAGTCGATAGCATCGACCAGCCAGCCGCCGAGCGGCGGCCCCACCGCGCCGGCAATCGCGCCGGCCGCGGCCCAGGTGCCGACCGCACGCCCGCGGGCCTCACCCTCGAAGCTGTTGCCCAGGATCGCGAGGCTGTTGGGCAGCAGGATCGCCGCGCCCACGCCCTGCACCACGCGCGCGGCCAGCAGCAGCGTGAGGTCGGGCGACAGCGCACATGCGAGCGAGGCCAGCGTGAACAGCGCCATTCCGCCGATCAGCAGCTTGCGCCGCCCGAAATGGTCCCCGGCCGCGCCACCGATCAGCAGCAGCGCCGAGAGCGGCAGGAGATAGGCGTTGATCGTCCACTGCAGCCCGGCGGGGGTCGCGCCGAGATCCGCTCCGATGGCAGGCAGCGCGACATTGGTGACCGAGCCGTCGATGAACGCGAGGCTCGAGGCGAGGATGCAGGTGGTGAGCGTGAGCCGCGGATGGCTGGCGGTTCCCTCCGGCGTCGTGACGGCTTGCGCCTCGTCGCAGGAGGGAGGGGTGCTCATCGCCGCATCAGCCTGCGTAGCGGTCCTTCAAAACCTTCCACGTTGCGCGCAGACTGACGGCTTCGGCCCCCTTGGGCCGGCCCGGCTTGCTCGCATTATTCCAGCAGAAGATGTCGAAGTGCGCCCACCCGGCCTTCTCAGGCACGAATTCCTTGAGGAACAGCGCCGCGGTGAGCGCCCCGCCGTACGGACCCTCGGCCGCGTTGACCATGTCGGCCACGTCGGACTTCAACATCTCCTTGTACGGATCGTAGAGCGGCAGGCGCCACATCGGATCGGCCTCGCTCTCGGCGGCGCCGAGCAACTCGGCGGCGAGCGCGTCGTCATTGGCAAACAGCGCCTGCAGGTCCGCGCCCAACGCGACGCGGGCGGCGCCGGTGAGAGTCGCAAAGTCGAACACCAGCTCCGGGTTCGTCTCGGCCGCCTTGGTGAGCGCGTCGGCGAGGATCAGCCGGCCTTCGGCGTCGGTGTTGCTGTTCTCGACGCTGATCCCCTTGCGTGAGATCATCACATCGCCCGGGCGCGTCGCCTCGCCCGAGATCGAGTTCTCGACCGCGGGGACGAGCATGTGGAGCCGCACCGGCAGGCGGTTGAGCATCACCAGCTCGGCCAGCGCCAGCGCGTGCGCGGCGCCACCCATATCCTTCTTCATCAGCCGCATGCCCGATGCCGGCTTGATGTCGAGCCCGCCCGAATCGAAGCACACGCCCTTGCCGACGATTGCGACGCGCGGATGCTCGGGATTGCCCCATTCGAGCTCGATGAGCCGCGGCTCGCGGCCCTCGCCGGCGGCCTTGCCGACCGCCCAGATCAGGCCGTACCCCTTGGCGATCTCGCTGCCCTTGGCGACGGTGAGCGTCGCGCCATGCGCCTTGGCGAGATCGGCCGCGGCGGCCTCCAGATCGGCCGGGCCCATGTCATTGGCGCCGGTGTTGATCCGGTCGCGCAGCTTGAAGGTTACCGTGGCGAGGCGCAGCGCCTCTTCCATCTTCGCGGGATCGCCGGTGAGCAGGACGCGCGGGCCCTGCGCCTTGTCGTCCTTCTTGCGATAGCGATCGAACTTGTACTGCGCGGCGAGCCAGCCATAGAGCGCCTTGCCCGGCTCGCGGCCCTCGACGCGATAAGTGCCCTCCGGCAGCGTCTCGGCGAGCTTGGCGAGGCACCAGGGGCTGAGCTTGTCGACATTGACGACCACGGTCACGACCGACCAGTCCTCGGCCCCGTCGCCGGGCAGGATCGCGCTCGAATAGGCGGTCGGCGCGAGCTTCTGCGCAGTGGCAGCGGCGCGGTGGCGCGGCGGCTGGGCAGAGAGCCAGGCGTCGAAACCCTTGGCGTCGATCAGGTGGATGGTGCGCGCGGCCTGGCCGCGATCGGGCTGAATCAGCGTGGCGAGATCGGTCATGGTGCAACGATCTAGGGGCGCGAAGCCGCCGCGCCTAGTCCTTCGCCTGTGATGAATTTTTGTTCATTTCGGAACCGTGCCGGCCGAGGCTGGTTGGCCCGATGCGTCTGCGGGAGACCTGCCGTGACCGACGAACGCTTCGAAGCCGTCTCGCCCTCACCCGACGAACCGATCGCCGCGCCGCACCGACGCCGCTGGGGAAGCTGGCTCTCGATGCTGATCGGAGGGCTCGTCGCGCTGATCGGGCTGGTGCTCGTGGTCGGCGGCGCGTGGCTCGCGGTGCTCGGAGGGTCGCTCTACTATGTGGTCACCGGCATCGCCATGGCCGCGGCGGGCGTGCTGCTGATCCGGGGACGCATGACCGGCGGCTGGATCTATCTCGGAATCGTGGTGCTCAGCATGGTCTGGGCCTGGTGGGAAGTCGGCGCCAACGCCTGGGCGCAGGTGCCGCGGGTGATCGCGCCCGTCGTGCTGTTGCTAGGCGTGATACTGACGATGGCGACGCTGAGCCGGCGGGCCGATCGTTGGCGGCTCGCGCTCGTCGGCGTGGTCGCGGCGCTGCTGGTCACCACGATCGACTTCTGGGTGGCGGCCGCCAATCAGCCGGACCCGGTCCTGGCGGCCTTGCCCGCTGCGGGAACGCGCGGGATGGCCGATCCTTCGGGCCAGAATGTGGGTGCCGACTGGCCGGCCTACGGCGGTACGGTGAGCGCACGACGCTATTCGCCGCTCACCCAGATCAATGCGGAGAACGTCGGCAAGCTAAGGCGCGCATGGACGATTCACACCGGCGATCTCCCGTCGTCGGCGCAGATCCGCAACACCTATGGCGCCGAGAACACGCCACTCAAGGTGGGTGACACGCTCTATCTCTGCACGCCCAAGAACATCATGATTGCGCTCGATCCTGCCACCGGCAAGGAGCGCTGGCGCTACGATCCCAGGGTGCCCGACACCGCCATTCCCTATACGGCGGCGTGCCGCGGCGTAGTGCATTATGTGGTGCCGGGCATGGCCGCCGATCAGCCGTGCGCCACGCGCGTCATCGAAGGTACACTCGATGCGCGACTGATCGCGGTCGATGCGCGTTCGGGGCGGCTCTGCGCCGATTTCGGGACCAATGGCCAAGTCGACGCCAAGATCGGCATGGGCAAGGTTCCGGACGGTTTCGTCTCTATCAACTCGCCGCCTACGCTGGTGCGCGGGATCCTCGTCACCGGGCACCAAGTGCTCGATGGACAGGACCGCTGGGCGCCTTCGGGCGTGATCCAGGGTTTCGACGCGCGCACCGGGCAACTGCGCTGGGCGTGGGACATGATGCA
>DATLJJ010000535.1:0-12198 GCA_035538975.1 Sphingomonas sp.
GCAGCCGACGAACGCGCAAACCCCCGCGATGCCGCCGACGATCAGCGCGGCCGCCTGCTTGAAGTCGTGCCCGATGCCGAGGCGGTCAATCACCGTCACCGGCGTCAGCAACCCGACGAAATGGCCGCCGAGCAGCACGAGGATGCCGATGTGGAAAAGGTTGGACCCGATCATCATCTGTCGGCGCCGCAGGAACTGGCTCGACTGGGCGCGCCAGCTGTACTGGCTGGCGTCGAAGCGCAGGATGCTGCCGACGACGAGCACGGTCACCGCCAGATAGGGATACCAGCCGAACGCGAGCTGATTGATGAAATCGTTCATCGGCCTGCCTCCTTTTCCGTCGCGCGGTTCGCGGCCCTGATCTTCGCTACCGCTCCGGTCGGCCCGCCCATCTCATGCGCGAGGTTGAACGTGACCGGCGTCTCTTCCCATTGCTGGTCGATCCGCGCGGGATCGTCGTCCGGCTCCCGCTCCTGCAATTCCCGCAGCGCCTCCACGTCGACGCGCCCGCCCGCCAGCGCACCGAGCGCGTGGAAGATCGCGGCATAGGGGGTCTTGCGCTTGTCGAGCCGCTCGGCGAGCGCGGCATAGACGTGTGCAGGCTGGGCCAACGTCTCGCGTGCCTCGCCGGGAAGGAGGCACGAGACATATTCAAGGAACACCGGCAGGAAGTCCGGCAGCTCGCCGCCTTCGAGGAAGAAGCCGCCGTCGACATATTGCTGGCCGAGGTCGATCATCGCCTGGCCGCGTTCGCGGTTGTCGCCATGCACGTGCTCGAACAGATGGAGCGAGAGCGAGCGCGAACGATCGAACAACTCACTGTAGTCCGACTGGAGGTCGAGCAGATCCCAGCTCTCGATCCGTCGCAGCAGCGGCTCCAGGCCTGCCATCACCGGCGCGGGGAGCGCGCCCTCGCCCAGCAGCACCTCGCGGATCTCGTGCGCGTGCGCCTGCAGCTCGGCAGAGGGGTAGCCGAGCAGCGCCGCCATCGCGCGCAGGCTGAGATGCATCGCGGGCGCCCTCACATCGGTACGTCCATCATCGGCTTGCGGGGGGTGCGCTTGCCGCCGCCGAACAGATTGACCTTGGTCGATCCGTTGGTGTTCTCGCGGAAGGCGAAGCCCGTCGCGCCGCGCAGCGCATAGGCGTCCTCCTCGAACTCGCGGTGCGCGGTGGGGATGACGTAGCGGTCCTCATAGGCGGCGAGCGCCATGATCCGGTACATCTCCTCGATCTTCGCGCGTGTGAGGCCCACACGCTCCGGGATCGTCTCGTCGATGCGGCCCTCTACCGACCGGGCGCGCATGTAGGCGCGCATTGCGAGCATGCGATCGAGCGCCGCGGCGACCGGGGCCTCGTCGCCGGCGGTGAGCAGGTTGGCGAGGTAGCGCAGCGGGATGCGCAGCGAGCGCACGTCGGGCATGCCGTCCCTCGCCGAGATCTTGCCCGCCTCCGCGGCCGACTGGATCGGCGACAGCGGCGGGACGTACCAGACCATCGGCAGCGTGCGATATTCGGGATGCAGCGGAAAGGCGACCTTCCACTCCATCGCCATCTTGTACACCGGCGAGCGCGTCGCCGCCTCGAGCCATTGCTCGGGCACTCCGTCGCGCCGCGCCTGATCCTGCACCGCGACGTCATTGGGGTCGAGGAACACCCCGAGCTGCGCGGGATAGAGGTCCTTCGGGTCCTCGACCGATGCCGCCTCCTCGATCCGGTCGGCATCGTAGAGCACCACGCCCAGATAGCGGATGCGCCCCACGCAGGTCTCCGAGCAGACCGTCGGCTGGCCCGTCTCGATGCGCGGATAGCAGAAGATGCACTTCTCCGATTTGCCGCTCGACCAGTTGTAATAGATCTTCTTGTAGGGGCAGCCCGAGACGCACATCCGCCACCCGCGGCACTTCTCCTGGTCGATCAGCACGATGCCGTCCTCGGCGCGCTTGTAGATCGCGCCCGAGGGGCACGACGCGAGGCATGCCGGGTTGAGGCAATGCTCGCACAGCCGCGGCAGGTACATCATGAACGTCTTCTCGAACTGGCCGTAAATCTCCTTCTCGACCCCTTCGAAGTTGTAGTCGTGGCTGCGTTTCTCGAACTCGCCGCCGAGCATGTCCTCCCAGTTGCCGCTCCACTCGATCTTGTTGAGCAGCTCGCCCGTCACCAGCGAGCGTGGACGCGCGGTCGGCTGCGCCTGAAGCTCGGGCGCGGCCTGCAGCCATTCGTACTCGAAGGTGTAGGGCTCGTAGAAATCGTCGATCTCGGGGAGATGCGGGTTGGCGAAGATCTTCGACAAAATCCGCCACTTGGCGCCCTGCTTGGGCACGATCTTGCCGTTCTTGCGGCGGACCCAGCCGCCCTTCCAGCGCTCCTGATTCTCCCAGTCCTTGGGATAGCCTATGCCCGGCTTGGTCTCGACGTTGTTGAACCAGACATATTCCATGCCCTCTCGGTTGGTCCAAACGTTCTTGCAGGTGATCGAGCAGGTGTGGCAGCCGATGCACTTGTCGAGGTTCAGCACCATCGCGATCTGCGCGCGTATCTTCATTCCGCTGCCTCCACCTTGATGCCGTCATCGGCGCTTTTGTCGAACCAGTTCACCTGGCTCATCTTGCGGACGATCACGAACTCGTCGCGGTTAGCCCCGACGGTGCCGTAATAGTTGAAGCCATAGGCGAGCTGGGCGTAGCCGCCGATCATGTGGGTCGGCTTCATGTTGATGCGCGTCACCGAATTGTGGATGCCGCCGCGCTGGCCGGTGATCTCGGACCCGACCGTGTTCACCAGCTTCTCCTGCGCATGGTACATGATCGCCGATCCCGCCATGATGCGCTGCGACACGATCGCCCGCGCCGTCAGCGCGCCGTTGACGTTGAACACCTCGATCCAGTCGTTGTCGCTGATGCCCGCGGCGCGCGCATCGTCCTCGCTGATCCATACCGTGGGCCCGCCGCGGTTGAGGCTGAGCAGGATCAGGTTCTCGGTATAGGTCGAGTGGATCCCCCATTTCTGGTGGGGCGTGAGGATGTTGAGCAGGATCTCCGGGTTGCCGTTGGGCAGCTTGCCGATCACCTGCCGCACGGTCTTGGTATCGATCGGAGGGCGCCAGGTGGCGAAGCCCTCGCCGAACGCGCGCATCCAGTGGTGGTCCTGGTACATCGACTGGCGCCCGGTGAGCGTGCGCCACGGGATGCGTTCGTGGACGTTGGTATAGCCCGCGTTGTAGCAGACCTTCTCGCTCTCGAGCCCCGACCAGGTGGGCGAGGAGATGATCTTGCGCGGCTGCGACACGACGTCGCGGAAGCGGATCTTCTCCTCTTCCTTGCCCTCGGCGAGATGGCTGTGATCGCGCCCCGTCGCCTTGCCCAGCGCTTCCCATGCCTTGACCGCGACTTCGCCGTTGGTCTCGGGCGCGAGCATCAGGATCGTCTCGCACGCGTCGATGTCGGTATCGATCTTCGGCCGCCCCGCGGTGGGACCGTCGAGCACGCGCCCGTTGAGATCGCCGAGCAGCCCGACCTCGTGCTTCGCGTCCCATCCGATGCCCTTGCCGCCGTTACCGAGCTTCTCGAGCAGCGGCCCCATCGAAGTGAAACGTGCGAAGGTCTCGGGATAGTTGCGCTCCACCAGCGTGACCGTCGGCATGGTCTTGCCCGGGATCGGCTCGCACTCGCCCTTGAGCCAGTCCTTCGGCTCATAGGGCTGGGCGAGCTCGCCGGGGGTGTCGTGCTGGATCGGCGACATCACCACGTCGTGCTCGACGCCCAGCACCTCGGGCGCGACGTCGGAGAACTTCTTCGCGATGCCGCGGAAGATGTTCCAGTCGCTCTGCGCCTCCCAGGCCGGGTCCACCGCCGCCGACAGCGGGTGGATGAAGGGGTGCATGTCCGAGGTGTTGAGGTCGTGCTTCTCGTACCAGGTGGCGGTAGGCAGCACGACGTCCGAATAGATGCTGGTGGTCGACATGCGGAAGTCGATGTTGACCATCAGATCGAGCTTCCCGACCGGCGCCTCGTCGCGCCAGACCACGTCCTTCGGCTTGTCTATCCGCTCGCGATCCTCGTCCGATCCGACCACGCCATGCATCGATCCGACGAGGTGCTTCAGGAAATATTCGTGCCCCTTCCCGCTCGCGCCGAGCACGTTGGAGCGCCAGAAGAACATGTTGCGCGGCCAGTTGACCGGATTGTCGGGATCGAGGCTCGCGGGCCTGAGGTCGCCCTTGCGCATCCCGTCGGCAATCACAGTGGCGGGATCGGCGCCGGTATCCTTCAGATGGCGGCCGAGCTCGATCGGATTGACCTCGAGCTGCGGCGCGGAGGGAAGCCAGCCCATCCGCTCGGCCTTGGCATTGTAGTCGATCATCGTGCCCGACCAGTCGCCCTCCGGCGCCAGCGGCGAGAGGATCTCCGACATCCTGATCGTCTCGTAACGCCACTGATCGGTGTGCGCGTAGAAGAAGCTGGTGCCGTTCATGTGGCGCGGCGGCCGGCTCCAGTCGAGCGCGAAGGCGAGCGGCAGCCAGCCGGTCTGCGGGCGCAATTTCTCCTGGCCGACATAGTGCGACCAGCCGCCGCCCGACTGGCCGATGCAGCCGCACATCACGAGCAGCGCGATGATCCCGCGGTAGCTCATGTCCATGTGGTACCAATGGTTGAGCCCGGCGCCGAGGATCACCATCGAGCGGCCTCTGGTCTTTTCGGCAGTGTCGGCGAACTCGCGCGCAACCTGGATGATCGCCTGACGCGGCACGCCGGTGACCTTCTCCGCCCAGGCAGGCGTGAAGGGCACGTCCTCCTCATAGCCGGTGGCGACATTCCCGCCGCCGAACCCGCGGTCGAGGCCGTAGTTCGCACAGAACAGGTCGAACACGGTGGTGACCTTGACGGTGCCGCCGTCGGCAGTGGCGAGCGTCTTCACCGGCAGGTTGCGCATCAGCACTTCGTCGTGCGTGGTGGCGACGAAATCGTGCGGCGCAGTGGTGCCGAAATAGGGGAAGGCCACCGCCTCGATCGAATCCTCATGCCCTGCGAGGGTCTTGCGCAGCTTCACCTCGCGCCCGCCCGACTCCCTCTCCTCGAGGTTCCACTTGCCCTGCTCGCCCCAGCGGAAGCCGACGGTGCCGAGCGGCGCTACGAGCTCCCCCGACATTTCGTCATAGGCGACGGTCTTCCAGTCGGGGTTGTTGGTCTCGCCAAGCGCGCCCGGCAGATCGGCGGCGCGCAGCATCCGGTCGGGCACCAGCCGGCCGTCGCGTTCGGCGAGCGTCACCAGCATCGGGAAGTCCGAATATTGGCGCGTGTATTCGTCGAAATATTCCGCCTGCCGGTCGATGTGGAATTCGCGGAGCACGACGTGCCCGAGCGCGAGCGCGAGCGCCGCGTCGGTACCCTGCTTCGGGTGCAGCCACATGTCGGAGAATTTGGCGGCTTCGTTGAAGTCGGGCGCGATCACCACGCTCTTGGCGCCGCGATAGCGGACCTCGGAATAGAAATGCGCATCGGGCGCGCGCGTCATCGGGATGTTCGATCCCCAGACGAGCAGAAAGCCGGCGTTGTACCAGTCGGCGCTCTCGGGAACGTCGGTCTGCTCGCCCCAGGTCTGCGGCGACGAGGGCGGCAGGTCGCAATACCAGTCGTAGAAGCTCAGCAGGTTGCCACCGATCAGCGACAGGTAGCGGCTACCCGCGGCATAGGAGATCATCGACATCGCCGGGATCGGCGAGAAGCCGGCGATCCGGTCGGGGCCGTACTCCTTGATCGTATAGGCATTGGCCGCGGCGATGAGCTCGGTCACTTCGTCCCAGCCGACGCGGACGAAGCCGCCGCGTCCACGCCGCGAGACCCAGTCGCGGCGCTTGTCGCCGTCCTGGACGATCGATTTCCACGCCGCGACGGGCGTCATCGTCTTGCGGGCCTCGCGCCAGTGGCGGATCAGCCGGGCGCGGACGAGCGGATATTTGATGCGTGTTCCCGAGTAGAGGTACCAGCTATAGCTCGCCCCGCGCGGGCAGCCGCGCGGCTCGTGGTTGGGCAGATCGGGCCGGGTGCGCGGATAGTCCGTCTGCTGCGTCTCCCAGGTGACGATCCCGCCCTTGACGTAGATCTTCCACGAGCAGGAGCCGGTGCAGTTTACGCCATGGGTCGAGCGCACGATCTTGTCCGCCGCCCAGCGCTTCCGATACGCCTCCTCCCAGTCGCGCGATTCAATGGTGGTGATGCCATGCCCGTCCGCGAACTTGTCCCGTGCCCTGCGGAAGTAGGTGAGGCGGTCGAGGAAGTGGCTCATCCTTGATTCCTTCCGTCAGGCAAGCGCGGGGGATGCGGGCGTCGATGTGCGGCCGGGGTCGCGCAGCAGTCCGCGTGGACCGCTGTAGGCGGCCCAGGTGAGCACGGCGCAGCTCAGGTAGAAGATCAGGAAACCCCAGAGCGCGGGGATGGCGCTGCCGGCGAGGTCGATCGACGAGCCATAGGCCTTGGGGATGTAGAAGGCGCCATAGGCGGCGATCGCCGAAGTGAAGCCGATCACTGCGGCGGACTCGCGCTCGGCATGGATCCGCCGCTCCTCGGCGTCGTGCCCGGCCATCTCCCGGTCGATCGTGCTGCGCATGATCGAAGGCACCATCTGGAAGGTGGAGGAATTGCCCACGCCGCTGAAGAAGAACAGCGCCAGCACCATCGCGAAGAAGCCGCCGAAGCTCTGCGCCTGGAGGAACCAGATCATCCCCCCGGTCGCGGCGACCTGCGCCACGAACACCCAGAAGGTGACCTTCGCCCCGCCCACCCGATCGGCCAGCCAGCCGCTCCCGGCACGCGACAGCGCGCCGACCAGCGGCCCCAGGAAGGCGTAACGCAGGGCGTCCACTTCGGGGAACACCAGCTTCGAGAGCAGCGGGAAGCCCGCCGACATGCCGATGAAGGTGCCGAAGGTGCCGGTGTAGAGCCAGCACATGATCCAGGTATGGCTCCGCCCGAAGATCGTGGCCTGGTCCGCGAAGGACGATTTGGCGCTGAGGATGTCGTTCATCCCGAACCACGCAGCGAGCGTCCCGAGCATGGTCAGCGGCACCCAGACGAAGCCCGCGTTCTGCATCCAGATTGGCGTGCCGTCCGCGAGCGTCTGCGCCTGCCCGCCGAGCGCACCGAACAGGCCCATCGTCACCACCACGGGCACGAGGAACTGCATCACGCTGACGCCGAGATTGCCCAGCCCCGAGTTGATCGCGAGCGCATTGCCCTTCTCCGCCTTGGGAAAGAAGAAGCTGATGTTGGCGACGGAGGATGCGAAATTGCCGCCCCCGAAGCCGCACAGCAGCGCCAGCGCGAGGAAGATCAGATAGGGCGTGTCGGGGTTCTGCACCGCATAGCCGATCCCGAAGGCGGGGATGAGCAGCGATGCGGTCGAGAGCGTGGTCCAGAGCCGCCCGCCGAAGATCGGCATGAGGAAGGCGTAGAAGATGCGCAGCGTCGCGCCCGACAACCCCGGCACTGCCGCGAGCCAGAAGAGCTGCTCGGTCGTGAAGGCGAAGCCGATCGCCGGCAGACGGGCGACAACGACGCTCCACACCATCCAGACCGCGAAGGACAGCAGCAGGCAATAGGTCGAGATCCACAGGTTGCGCCGGGCGATCGCGCGGCCGCCACTCTCCCAGAAGCCGGGATCCTCGGGCCGCCAGTCGGCGATCGGCCCCGCGCGGCGCGGCGGCACGGTGACGCCGGGTTCACCCAGCCCCTGCATCTCGGGAAGCTCGGTGATCTCGGCTTCGGCGCCCCTGCGCGCGGCGGCGCTCTCCATGTGGCGGATCGCGAAGTGCATCCACACCAGCGCCACGCCGACCAGCAGGAACAGCAGCGCGAAGCAGCTCGTCCAGATGCCGGTCAGGTCGTTGAGCGCACCGAAGGCGAGCGGCAGGACGAAGCCGCCCAGACCGCCGATCATGCCGACGAGCCCCCCGACCGCACCGACATGGTTCGGGTAATAGGCGGGGATGTGCTTGAACACCGCCGCCTTGCCGAGGCTCATGAAGAAGCCGAGCACGAAGATGGTGACGAGGAACGGCACCAGTCCCATCTCGGTATGGAAGGTGATCGGTCCGCGGACGCCGTGGATGAGGTAGGTGGTCGGCGGATAGGAGAGCATGAACACGCACACCAGCGCCACGCCGAACGTCACGTAGAGGACCGAGCGCGCGCCGTAGCGGTCGGACAACTTGCCGCCGTAGATGCGGAACAGGCTCGCCGGCACCGAATAGAAGGCTGCGAGCATGCCGGCGGTCTTCACGTCGAGGCCGTAGACGCCCATCAGATAGCGCGGCAGCCACAACGCGAGCGCGACGAAGGCGCCGAAGACGAAGAAATAATAGAGCGAGAAGCGCCAGACCTGGATGTTCCTGAGTACCGCCAGCTGGTTGCCCATCGGCGCCGCCTTGCGACCCTCGCGGCGGCGGGCGACGCTCTCGGGGTCCTCGCGGGTGAGCAGCAGGAAGACCACTGCCATGACCAGCAGCGCCGCCGCCCAGACCTGCGCGACTGCCTGCCAGCCCATCGCAACCATGACGAGGGGCGCCAGCAGCTTGGTGACCGCCGAACCTATGTTGCCCGCGCCGAAGATGCCGAGCGCGGTCCCCTGCCGCTCGGGCGGGTAGAATTTGGAGACATAGGTCACGCCGACCGAGAAGGTCCCGCCCGCCAGCCCGACGCCGAGCGCGGCGACGAGCAGCTGGACATAGGTGTGCGCGAACGACGTGAGGAACGTGGCGATCGCCGCGAGCACCATCACGCCGGCGAAGACGCGGCGGCCGCCGAGCTGGTCGGCCCAGACGCCCAGGAACACGCGCGCGATCGAACCGGTGAGGATCGGCGTGCCGACCAGCAGGCCGAACTCGGTTTCGGAGAGCCCGAGCTCGTCCTTCACGCCCAGGCCGATGATCGAGAAGATGGTCCAGACGGCGAAGCAGATGGTGAAGGCTATGGTGCTGGTCCACAGCACCTGACCGCTCCCCTGGATGCCCGAGCTCGTGGCGGGTTCGTCCATCAAACTCCCCCTCGCTTCTGCCGCTTGACGGACCAGGCGCAAATCCAGGGGGCAGTTTCATTACACTGCCGGTACAATCACCCTTAGCGCGTTCGCCCGTCGGGAAATTTGTTCGTGAACAAACCTACGCTGCGTCCCGTTGTGGGGCAACATTCATCTTTACTATTATTACGCAGACCTGCGGGCCGCCAATAACGACCCGCAGGTACAGGCGAATTAGGGGAAGGCGGCGCTAGTGCGCGAACGCTGCCAGCTTGCCCGAGGCGCCCTCCAGCTCGACCGTGCTGCCCGCCGCGCGGCGGCGCGCCAGCCAGTCCTTGAGCAGCTCGGCGCAGGTATGGTCGACCGCGGCGAGCCGGCTCACGTCGAGCCGCACCGGTGCGGACGGAGGTACCGCGTCGAGCGAGTCGGAGAGGCGAGGCAAGGTGATGAAGGTCGCCCCGCCGGCGAGCCGGACGGTGTGGCGATCGCCCTCCTCCTCGCGATCCACCTTGAGACGAAGGTGGCGCAGGTTGGGGACCAGCTCGAGCAGCGACAGCGCGATGCCGACGAGCACGCCGGTGAGCAGGTCCTCGGTCACCACCAGCACCAGAGTCACCGCCCAGATCAGCGCGGGCAGCACGCCATAGTGCTGGAACAGGTGCCGGGCGTGGGTGACGTTGACGAGCCGCCAGCCGGTGACGACCAGCACCGCGCCGAGCGCCGCCATCGGGATCTCGCGCAGCAGCCAGGGAAGCGCGGCGACCAGCCCGAGAATCCACACGCCGTGGAGAATGGTCGACATGCGCGTGACTGCGCCCGCCTGGACGTTGGCCGAGCTGCGGACGATCACGCCCGTCATCGGCAGCGCGCCCGCCGCCCCGCAAAGCAGGTTGCCGATGCCCTGCGCGCGCAGTTCCTTGTTGTAGTTGGTCCGTACGCCATCGTGCATCCGGTCCACTGCGGCAGCGGAGAGCAAGGTCTCGGCGCTGGCGATGAACGCAATGGCGAGCGCCGCGCCGATCACCGCCGGATCAAGCCAGCGCGCGGCGAAATCAGCGCCGGGAAGCGTGATCGCGGCAGCGATGTTCTCGGGCACCGCGACGCGCGCGACGTCGAGCCCCATGCCCCAGGCGAGGAGCGTCGCCGAGACCACGCCGAGCAGCGCGCCCGGAACGAGGCGCAGCGCCTGCGGGCGGAACTTCTCCCACCCCAGCATCACGCCGATCGTCACCAGCGCGATGACGATCGCGAGCTCGGCGGCGCCGACGCCCGGCGCAAGGCCGAGCAGGCGGCCGGGCATGGCGGCAAGGTTCTCGAGGCCGCTGGGCAGCGGCTTGGCGTCGAACATGACGTGGAACTGGCCGACGACGATCAGCACGCCGATCCCGGCGAGCATGCCGTGGACCACCGCGGGCGAGATCGCACGGAACCAGCCGCCCAGCCGGAACACGCCGGCGACGAACTGGATAAGACCGGCAAGCACGAGAATGGGGCCGAGCGCCGAGAGGCCCTGCGCCTGCACCAGTTCATAGACGATCACCGCAAGGCCCGCGGCGGGACCGCTCACCTGGAGCGGCGATCCGGCGAGCGTACCGACGACGATGCCGCCGATGATGCCGGTGACGAGCCCCTTCTCCGGCGGCACGCCCGACGCGATCGCGATGCCCATGCACAGCGGCATCGCGACGAGGAAGACGACGATCGAGGCTGTGAAGTCGCGCCCGAAGACGCTCAGCGACGGAAGCTTCATTCCGCCGCCTCCGGAAGCGCGACGTCTGCCGCCAGGCGCGGTGCGGCGGCGAGCGCCACCGGCAGCGGCGCATCCTCACGGATCGGCACGAAGCGACCTGTCTCGCCGTCGAGCGCGAGCAGCGCGCCCGCGCCGATGTCGAAGAACCAGCCGTGCAGCGCGATCTCGCCGCGCGCGATCTTCGCCGCGACCGAGGGATGCGTGCGCAGATGCGCGAGCTGCACCACGACATTCTCGAGCGACGCAGCACGGACGGCCTCGCCGTTCTCGAGTTCGGGATAGCCCTGGCGCACGACGCATTCGGCGGCGTGGCTGTGGCGGAGCCATGCCGCGACATTGGGCATGCCGTTCAGCATCTCCGGGTTCATCAGCGCCTTCATCGCGCCGCAGTCCGAATGGCCGCACACGATGATGTCGCGTACACCGAGCGCCGCGACTGCATATTCGACGGTCGAGGAGACGCCGCCGTTCTGCGTCGCGAAGGGCGGGACGATGTTGCCCGCGTTGCGGCAGACGAAGAGGTCGCCGGGGGCGGCCTGCATGATGTGCTCCGGCGCCACCCGCGAATCCGCGCAGGAGATCATCAATGCCTTGGGGCTCTGCCCGTGGGTGGCCAGCTTGGCATAGAGCGCGCTCTGGCTGGGGAAGACTTGCTTTCCGAAATCGAAAACGCGGCCGATCAACTCGTTCACGGTGGACACTCCAAACTTGCAGCTGGAGTGGCGGAGATACGGACCGGCCTTTTCGCTTGTGCAGCGCGAACGTTACGAATGATTGCTCGGGAGCGCGATCTCGGCCCGAAGACCCCCTGCAGGCCGGTTGGCGAGCGTGAGCGTGCCGCCGTGCTCGCTCACGGCGCGCGCGACGATCGAGAGGCCCAGCCCCAGCCCGATCGTGTCGCGGGCGCGGGCCGCGTCGAGGCGAACGAAGGGCTCGATCACGCGCGCGAGCTGCGCCTCGGGAATGCCGGGGCCGTCGTCCTCGACGCCGATCACGACCCGCGTCGCCTCCGCACGCAGCGTGACCGTCACCTGCGTGCCGTAGTGGAGCGCATTCTCGACCAGGTTCGAGATCGCACGCTTGAGCGTCAGCGGCCGCACCTGGACCTCGAGATGCTCCGGTCCCTCGTAGCGCGCGTCGCGGCCGTGATCCGCGGCGTCATCGCACACCGTCGCGCAAAGTACCGCGAGATCGGCGGTCACCAGCGCTTCCGTCCCGGACTCGCCGCCGAGATAGGCGAGCAGCGAAGCGACCATCGCCTCCATTTCCGCAACATCGGCCTCCACGGCGTCCCGCAGCTCGGCATCCGCGATATTGTCGGCGCGCAATCGCAGGCGTGCGAGTGGTGTGCGCAGGTCGTGGCCGACAGCCGCGAGCGCCTGCGTACGGTCCGCGATCAGCCGCTGGATGCGCGCACGCATGCGGTTGAACGA
>DATLJJ010000536.1:0-5004 GCA_035538975.1 Sphingomonas sp.
TCGTCGCGGCGCAGGTCGAGCCCGTGTCCGCCGTCTTCGGGCCGGTATGAGAAGCACCGGATCTTGTCGACGATGTCGGGATAGACGAGCACGCAGTCGCGATCCGCGAAGGTGAACACCGTGTCGAGGTGCATCGCCGCGCGCAGCTTGGGCATCGCCGCGACGATCACGCGTTCGGCCGCGCCGCGCGCGAACAGCGTGTCCGCCAGCTGGCTGATCGCCTGGCGCGAGGTGCGTTCGCTCATCCCGATCAGCACATTGCCCTTGCCGATCGGCATCACGTCGCCGCCCTCGAGCGTGGCGAGGCCGTGCTCCTCCAGCGGATCGCCCCACCAGACGGTCACCTTGCCCGCGAAGTCCGGGTGGAAGCGATAGATCGCCGCGGCGAGGATCGTCTCCTCGTGGCGTGCGGGCCAGAACAGCGGATTGAGCGTGACGCCGCCATAGATCCAGCAGGTCGTGTCGCGCGTGTAGAGCGTGTTCGGCAGCGGCGGCAGCAGATATTCGGAGACGCCCGCCGCCTCGCGCACCAGCTCGATCGTCGCGCCGCCGATCGCCTCGTGCAGCTCCGTTGTCGAAAGCCCTCCGATCAGCGTCTCGGCCAGCTCGCGCGGGGCGAGCGCGTCCAGATAGGCGCGCACGTCCTGCAACAGGTCGAGTCCCACCTCGTTGGGCACCACTTCATGGTCGAGGATCCATGCGCGCGCCTCGGGGATGGCGAGCGTCTCGGCCAGCAGGTTGTGCATCTCGAGCACCTCGACGCCGCGATCGCGCAGCTTGGCGACGAAGTCGAAATGATCGCGCTTGGCGACGTCCACCCACAGCACGTCGTCGAACAGCAGCGCGTCGCAGTTGGAGGGCGTCAGCCGCATGTGCGCCCGGCCGGGGGAGCAGACCATCACCTTGCGAAGCTGGCCAACCTCGGAATGCACCCCGAACGCGTCCGTCATGTCGCCTCTCCTTCGCGCGCGATGATTTCAGAAACCAATTCCGATCGAGACAGCCGGTAGCAGCGCGAAGTCGGAAGCCTTCGCGTTGTCGAAGTTCGAGCTGACCTCGAGCCATTCGACACCAACCGCGAGGTCGTGCAGCCACGGCGTTTCGGCGCCGAACGCGCCCGCCAGATCGAGACCGAGATAGGAGGCGAAACGCCAGTCCTTGCGTCTGGCGAGCAGCACGGGATCGCGGTCCCGGTACCAGCGCCGCTCGCCGGAGATCTCCAGGATGAGCAGAACGTCATCGGCGATGACGGGCGCGATCAGCTCGCCCAGCATATTGACAGCGAAATGCTCGTCCGCATCGATCGACGATAGCGACCAGCGCGGCGCCAGCTCGAAGCCCACTTCGACCGGCCCCAGCCCGCGACCGAAGCGCACACCTGTGGTGATCGTCTGGCCGGTTGCCTCGGCTGCGTCGAAGAAGCCGGTATAGTCGCGCGCCACGCTATAGCCCATGAACGCCGAAAAGCCCGAGGCCCCGGGCCGGGTTCGCAATTCGGCCGCCGCCGCGAGCGACGCGGCGGACCCGTTGTCGATCGTCCTCGTGGCGCCGGCGTCCAGTTCGATCTCGAACGCATCGCCGAGCGGCTGTACCGTGGCGAGCACGAGCGAGAGGTCGAGCGCGTTGCTGGTCTGCGTCCCCGGCCGCAGTGGGCCGTGCGAGACGATCTCGGGTGCGATCTCCAGCGTTAGCGACGACCGGGCATTTCTCTCTTCATAGCCGGGAAGGTGGAGATGTTCGGTGTCGGTGCCGTCAGCGGCTTCTTCCGCGGTTTCGGCCGTGCCCCACTGCGCCCAGGCAGGTGGCACGGCCAGCGCCAGAACAGCCAGCGAAGCGATGCCCGAGCGCATCCCGGCGCCTCGTGCCCGATGTCTCAGATGCCGATCCATCCGCTCGCCAGCCCGTAGACCCCTGCCACGGCGCAGATCACCGCGACGGCGCAGATCGCGGCCTCCACCGGCGTGAACACGCGCTGCTGCTGTTCGCGTCGCGCCCAGAGGTAGAGCAGCGTGCCCGGCGCATAGAGGATCGCCGCGAGCAGCACGAACTTGAGCCCGCCGGCATAGATGAGGAACAGCGTGTAGGCGGTGGCGATGGCGCTGAGCAGCATGTCGCGCCCGCGCTCGCCGGGCCGCACGTCATAGGTCTCGCCGCGCCGCGTGAGCTGCAGGCCATAGCCGGCCACGAGCAGGAACGGGATCAGCGCCATCGCGCTGGTCAGGCTGAGCATCAGCGCGAAGGCGTCGCTCGACCAATAGGTGCTGATGACGAACAGCTGGACGACGATGTTGGTCAGCCACAGCGCGGCGGCCGGCACCTTGTTCGCATTCTCGGTCGCGAACACGCGCGGCATGTCGCCGGTGCGGGCCGCGGCGGACAGCACCTCGGCGCAGATCAGCGACCAGGCGAGATAGGCGCCGAGCACCGACACGATCAGCCCGATCGCGACGAAAACCGCCCCCCAGGTTCCCACGACCGCTTCGAGCACCGCGCCCATCGAGGGCTGGCGCATGTCGGCGATGTCGACACGCTCGAGCACGGCATAGGGAAGCAGCGTCACCAGCACCATCAGCGTGGTGACGCAGGCGAAGCCGATCAGCGTCGCGCGCCCGACGTCCGCGCGCGTCTTCGCGTAGCGCGAATAGACGCTGGCGCCTTCGATGCCGAGGAAGACGAAGACCGTGACGAGCATCGTCGCGCTCACCTGCTCGAGCAGGCTCGCCTCCGGCATGTCGCGGCCGCCCCAGAAGTTGATGCTGAACAGGTCCACCTTGAACGCGACGATCAGCAGCAGGATGAACACCAGGATCGGCACGACCTTGGCGATCGTCACGACGGTGTTGATCGCCGCGGCCTGCTCGACGCCGCGCAGGATCAGGAAATGGAACAGCCAGATGCCGACAGAGGCGACGGCGATGGCGATCACCGTGTTGCCGTCGCCGAAGACCGGGAAGAACGCGCCCAGCGTCGATTTGATCAGCACCCAATAGGACACGTTGCCGATGCACGATCCGATCCAGTAGCCGAAGGCGGAGAGGAATCCGGGATAGTGGCCGAAGCCTTCCTTGGCATAGGCGTAGACGCCGGCATCGAGCTCGGGCTTTCGCTCGGCGAGAATCTGGAAGAGGCGCGCCAGCGTGAACATGCCCCCGGCGGCGACGCACCAGGCGATCATGGCGCCGAAAGGGCCGGTCGCCAGCGCGAAGGTGCGCGGCAGCGAGAAGATGCCGGCGCCGATCATCGATCCGATCACGAGCGCGGCGAGTGCGGGAAGCGAGAGCTTCTGGCCGGGAGCGGCAGCCATCTCGCCGGTCACCCGGCGATCGGCGTGGAAATCGACGACACGGTCTGTCTCATCTTCCCTCCGACTGCATCTTGCGTGCTGGCCGTCGCTGGCGAGGGATATAGCAGAGTTTACCGCCCGGTTTTGGCGGTACCGACAATCCCTTCGCCATCTCGGGGAATTCCCTGACCGGCGCGGGTTTCCGGGGCCGTCCCGCGGGCTTTCGGGCGTCGCGCAAGCCGCGATCGGGTCCCAAAAAGGGGCGTATTGGGCATTGTTACGGCCGCCGTTAAGCAATTGCCCCTAGTTGTCGGTATGCAACATATTTGCAAACATGCGCAGACTCGGTGGGTCGCACCATTCGGGTTGCGGGCCGGGCGGCGTCATCCCTTTTCCGCCGTCCGGCCTGCATCGCGGATCGCTCCGCGCCGCGCTTTTCTTCCCCTGCTATTCCGCCCGGATCGCGCTCACTTCGGCACGCGCCTGGTCACGCACCGCGCGTGCCTTGGCCTTGCCCTGCTTCGCCACCACCTGCGCCTCCTCGCGGAGCCCCTCGGCACGCGCCTGGATCCGCGCCGCCTCGAATCCGTTGATCGTCGCTGCCTGCTGCTCCAGCGCCTCTGCCTCGGTGCGGATCCGGTGCACTTCGTTGTCCGCCGCGTCCTCGATCGCGTCGGCCGCCGCCTCGGCCTGGTCCTCGATATTGTCGATGTGTGCCTCGCGCGGATCGGAAGGGCCGCATGCCGCCAGCATCAGCCCGGCGGCCACGGCCAGAGTGCGCATGCGCATTGCTCGCCTCCCTGTTACGCGGCAGTAACGGTCGTAGTGCATTTTCGTTGCGGCGGGCCGAATTTGAACTTTCCCCGCCGTCATGCTATTTACACTAGTGTCAGTTAATTCGACGGATCCGCGAGTCATGGCTAGCCAGGCGTCTCCCGCGTACAATCCCGGCCTCCCGCTCAAGCGCGAATGGGGCACGGCGCTCCGCGCGCTGCGCAGGTTGCTCGCCAATGGCGACGACACCGAGCAGGTGTTCCGCATTATGCGCGCGCTCAACGGCGACGTCACCCAGCGCAACTATCGCAAGCTGCTCACCGTCCCCGGCGGCGGCGCGATGGCCTATCGCCGCACCGAGCTCGCCGAACGGCTTTCGGACCGCAGCTGGGTCGACAGTTTTCCCGCCGGTTCGGTGGGTGCCGCCTATCGCGCCTTCCTCGATTCGACCGGCTATTCGGCGCAGGGACTTGCGCAGGTCAGCATGAACGCGATCGGCGATCAGGGGCTCGAGATCGAACATCCCTATGCGTGGATGGGCCGGCGTGAGCGCGACATCCACGACATCTGGCACGTGATCACCGGCTACAAGGCCGACGAGCATCTCGGCGAAGCGTGCCTCGTCGCCTTCTCCTATGCCCAGACCGGCGGGCTCGGCTGGGCTTTCATCGCGCTCGGCGCCGCGCTCAAGAGCATCCGCGTCACCGGCAAGCTCGATTTCCTGAAAGCCGTCATCGAGGGCCATCGCCACGGCAAGCGCGCGGCCTGGCTCCACGGCGAGGATTATGAGGAGCTCCTCACCGAGCCCCTCGAATCCGTCCGTCAGCGCCTCCGCATCGCCGAACCCCGGGCATATCGCATCGCCCAGGCCAGCCTCGCCGAAGCAGGGCTGACGGGAATCTGACCGCGGGCGAAGAGCGCTAGGGCCGCTTCCCGGAGCCGGGCTG
>DATLJJ010000537.1:0-2743 GCA_035538975.1 Sphingomonas sp.
AGGAGGTGCTGACCGGTGCGCACGACAACCTCAACTCGCTCGAGCGGGCGCTGGTGACGCGCGTCGCCGACTTCGTCTCGGCGATGAACGACGTCACCTCGCGCAATGGCGCTGCGACGCAGAACCTGGAAGAGCAGCTCAACGTCTTCAACAGCAAGACCACGAAGGCGCTGCAGGATCTCGGCGAGCTGTCGACCCAGTTCGACAAGCACGGCCAGGCGCTGGTCGAGGCCGCCCAGGTCGTCGAGCAGAGCAACAAGAACACCACCGCCTCGCTCGCCGAACGCAAGCAGGCGCTGGAATCGCTCGTCACCACCATCGACCTGCGAACGGCCGATCTCGACCAGCGGCTGTCGCGCTTCACCGGCCTGCTCGATGAATCGCTGGCGGCGGCCGAAGAGCGCGCCCGCGACATCGCCCGCGTCGTCGCGGAGACGGCGGGTGCGGGCTCTGCCGCGATCACCCGCCAGTTCGAGGCGGTGCGCGCGGCGTCCGAGGAGGAGCACCGGCAGACCATCGAGACCATGCACGACATCTACCGCCAGACCACGGACGAGGCGGATGCGATGTTCAAGCAGTCGACCGAGAAGTTCACCAATCTGGTCGCCAGCATGAAGCAGATGGCCCTCGAGATGCACAACGAGCTCGAAGCCACCCGCAATGAGCTGCGCCGCGGCGTGCTCGAGATGCCGCAGGAGGCCGCCGAGAGCACGGCGCAGATGCGCAAGGTGATCGTCGACCAGATCGAGGCGCTCGCCGAGCTCAACCGCATCGTGGCTCAGCACGGCCGCGGCCTCGACGTCACCACCGCTGGCCGCGCCGGCGTCCATCGCCAGGAGGAGCCGGTGCTGGCCGCTGTCGGCGGCCGGCCGCCCGAGACCCGCACGCGCGACACCGGCAGCGCCTCGACGCTGCCGCCGCCGGACCTCGGCATGCCGGCGCCCCGCCGCACCGAAGCGCCGCCGGTGGCGCCCGCCAGCAACGATCAGGGCCGCGACGGCTGGCTATCGGACCTGCTCAACCGTACGGACGCCCACCAGGGCGCCCCGGCCGGACGTGAGGCCCCGCGCGGCCGCGCTGCACCCGCACCGCAGCCGCAGGCACCGCAGGCACCGCAGGGTGGCGGCAATCCGCTGGAATCGCTGTCGCTCGACATCGGCCGGCTGATGGACCGCAACCTCGCCGCCGAGATGTGGGATCGCTACCAGCGCGGCGAGAACAAGGCCTTCACCAAGCGCCTGTACACGCCCGCCGGCCAGAAGGCCTTCGACGAGGTCGCCCGCAAGTACCGCGCCGACCGCAACTTCAAGGGCACGGTCGACCGCTACGTGGTCGAGTTCGAGCGGCTGCTCGATGAAGTCGCCCGCGACGGCCGCGGTCCGCAGGAGCTGCGCACTCACCTGATCTCGGAGACGGGGCTGGTGTACACGCTGCTTGCGCATGCGGCCGGACGGCTGGGGTAGCACCGAGCGCGAGCAACCAGTGGAACGGAGGCCGCTCGGCCTCCGTTTTCGTTTGGGGATTGTCGTGAGAGCAACCTATTCGCTACTCACCATTCGCCCAACCACTACCGCCTCGGCACCGGCTTCGGCGGCTCGGGCGGCGGAGCCGGCTGCGACGAGTTGCTGGCGCCGAACAGGACTCGGGTCGGGTTACGGTCGAAATTGTTCACGGCCCGGCTGATGTCGCCGAGGGTGCGGCGGCCGTCGGCCATCAGCGCGCCCGAGCGCTTGTCGAAATCTTCGGCGAGTTCGCGGATCGATTTCACGGCCTGGAACAGCTCGCCGCCGTCCTTGCCGCCGGCCAGCGTGTTGAGGCCGAGCATGAGGTTGTCGGCCTTGAGCATCACGCCGTCGACCTTGGCCATCACGCCGTCGATCTTCTCGGAGTTGCGGGCGAGCGAGTTGGTGAAGGTCTCCAGATTCTTCAGCGAGTTCTTCACCGACTCCTGATTGTCGGCGACGATCTTGTTGATGTTCTGCAGCGTGCCGCGGATCGCCTCGGTGACGTCCTGAAGCTTGTTGGGATCGGCGGTGAGCATCGGGATGCCGTCCTGGTCGAGCGGCGGTGGGGGCGCGGCCTCGTCGCCGCCCTTGAGCGAGATCGCGGCGACGCCTGTCAGGCCCTGGAATTCGAGGCCGACCAGCGTGTCCTTGCGGATCGGGGCGTTGTTCTCGATCATGGCGAGTGCGACAACCCGCCGCGGGTTGTCCAGCTTCACCGAGACCACCTCGCCGACCCTGATACCGTTGAAATTGACGCTTCCGCCGTTGCGCAGGCCGGCCGCGGGACCCTCGAACACGACGCGCAGCGGACTGCGCTGCTTGGTGGTGTGCAGCGACTGGAACCATAGCACGAAGCCGATCGCCGCGGCGATCACCGCCAGCGTGAACGACCCGATCAAGATGTAGTTCGCCCGCGTTTCCATCAGGTGCTCCGGCTACTCATCCCAGCTACTCAAGTCATGACCGCGCGGGCGCGCTTGCCATGGAAATACTGCCTCAGCCAGGGATGCTGCGAGGCCTGCATGTCGGCGATCGACCCTGCCGCAATGATCTTACCGTTCCCTAAAACGGCGATGCGATCACATGCTGTGTAAAGGCTGTCGAGATCGTGCGTTACCATGAAAACCGTCAGCCCCAAAGTGCGCTGGAGGGTCCGGACCAGCTCGTCGAAATCGCCGGCGCCGATCGGATCGAGGCCCGAGGTCGGCTCGTCCAGGAAGACGAGATCCGGATCGAGC
>DATLJJ010000538.1:0-3634 GCA_035538975.1 Sphingomonas sp.
TGCTGCGCCCCATCGCGCACATACTGATTTTCCAGCACCACCTTCTCGCCGGTCGAGCGGACGGTGAGGATCAGGTCGAGCGCGGTGCGCGAGAATTCGATGTCGGTCGAGAGGATGCCGTCGAAGACCAGCCGGTCGTCGCCGCTGTCGTCGAGGATCGTGTCGTGACCATAGCCGTTGGCGAACTGATAGCGGTCGTTGCCGCTCAGGCCCTCGAGACGATCGTCACCGGCTCCGCCGTCGATCAGGTCGTTGATGCCTTCGAAGCCGTATATGATGTCCGCCCCGGCGGTCTTGCGGACATCGATGAAGTGCTGGAGCAGCTTCAGGTACGACCATTGGGTTCCGTCGGCGAACTCGATCCCCTCGACCAGATTGACGTAGCCGACGAGGAAGATGTTGAGCAGATAATCCTTGAGGATCACCCGCTCACCGGTGCCCTTCACCTGCAGCGTCAGCGTGTCGCTCTTGCCGTCGCGCAGATAGTCGAAATCGGTCCAGCGCAGATCGTCGGTGAACTTGAGCTTGTCGTCCTTGGGACCGAACAGCGCCGCCGAGTAATCATAGTCCTCGATCACGTCGCTGCCGTAGCCGCGGCCGTAGATATAGGTGTCGTACCCCTCGACCCCGCGCAGATAGTCGTCGCCCGCCCCGCCATCGAGCGTGTTGGCGTTGAGCATGCCGTAGATCGCGTCGTTGCCCGCGGTCTTCGCGTTCAGGAGCACGCGCTCGACGATCTGGGTGAATTCGAGGCTGGTGCCGTCGCCGAACAGGAAACGCTCGATGAGGTTGGGCGCGACATAGTCGAGTCCGTCGCTGCTGCCGAGCGCCTCGCCGAACGCACCGAGGTTGAGGCGAACCCCGCCGAACTGGCCGACCACTTCGATCGTATCGCTGGTCTCGTTGCCGTTCTCGTCGAGCAGGATGATCTTGAGGTTCGCGCTGGCGCCGTCGCGGACCAGCTTCAGATCATCGGCGGTGATGTCGCCCTTGAAGCGCAGAAAGTCGATCCCGGCCTTGACCGGCCCGAAGGAGAAGGTCCCCAGGTCGTTGATGACGTCCTGGCCGTCACCGCGCTCGTAGATGTAGAAGTCGCCGCCCGCGCCGCCGGACAGATAGTCGTTGCCCTTGCCGCCCAGCAGCACGTCGCTCGAGCCCGAGCCGACGATCGGGTCGTTGAAATCCCCTGCGGCGCGCTCCTGGTCGACGACCTCCAGCGCCATGCGCTGCCGGTCCCAGATCACCCCGTCGGCGAAGACGATCGCGCCGACGCCCGTCTGGAACTGCTTGCCGCCCATCGTATAGTCGTTGAGCTCGCCCAGGAACTGGTCGGTCAGGCGGACGAAGTTGGTGCGCCCGCGAATCTCGAGGATCAGATCCTGGCCCTCGCGGGTAGCCTTGACGTCGGTCGAGAGCACATCGGTGAAGCGCAGCTCGTCGTCGCCGCCCAGGTCGCGGTCGTAGATATGGTCGTTGCCCGAATTCTTGCCGACGAAATAATAGTCGGCGCCCATGCCGCCGCGCACCGTCTGGTCACCGCCGGTCATGTAGAAGAAGTCGGTGCCGTCGGTCCCTTCGACCAACGCGTCCCCGGCCGCATGCGTGATGATCCGCTTCTCGTCGACCGAGAGCGCATGCGCCACGCCGCGGATGTCGAGATCGACGCCGACATTCTCATAGGCCTGGACGATCATCTGCATGATGAAGGCCTGGTCGATGCCGACCTTGGCGTTCAGGATGTCGCCGTCGTCCTCCGGCGCGAAATCGGGATAGACCTGCCAGAGAATCTCGTTCCAGTCGGTCAGGTAATCGAGCACCGCGTCGTTGGCGTTCGATGTCGGGGCAGCCTCGAAAATCGCCTCGAACATCGGCGCCAGCTGGCGGTTCGTGGTCGTGACGAAGACGTTGCGCTCCGCATCGTAGGAAATCCCGCGCGCGAATTGCTCGAGCCCGCCCTGCAGCGCCATGCGGACCGCGAAGCGGCGTGACACGGTGACGTACTGCTCCATCACCGGCTGGAGCATCGCGATCATCGTCTTGATCGCGGAATCATAACTGTCGGCCGAAAGGCTGGCGCTGCCGCCGCCGACGACGCTGTAGGCGAGGTGCCCGGTGGTGCTGTCGGCGACCGCGGTCAGCATCTCCGGCCGGAAATCCACGCCGCCGAGCGAGGTCGCGAAATGGAATTGCGCGGGCGTCAGCAGCTCGACGCGATAGGTCGAATCGTCGGTCGACCCCACTTCGTCGAGATGCTCGAAATCGACCGCATAGTTGCGCAGGTTGAATTCGCGATAGTCGCCCGTCTTCCACTCGAGCTCGAGCGCGCGGTCGAGGTTGCGCGCCCAGACATAGAAGGTGCCGTCACGATCGGTGACCTGGACGGTGTAGTCGACAACCTTGCCGTCGGTGAAGCGCACGCCGATCGCTTCGACGGGCAGGTCCGCGAGCGGATTGAACTGCAGATCCTCGCGCCGCCATTCGGTGCCCGCCGCATGGGGCAGCGCCATGATCTCTTCGCGCGTGGCGTAGGTCGTCCCCGGCGCCGAGGCCAGCGCCCAGCGGCCGTCGGCCTGCCGGATTCCATAGTCGAGTACCACCGCGCGGCCGCCCTCCAGCCGCACCAGATAGGGTGCTTCCTCACGCGCGGTGAGCGCCTCGCCGCGCGATGCCGGCGACCAGGCCTGTTCGAGCCGCCAGCCGGCGCCCTGCGCCAGCACCTGCTCGAGCGTCGGCCGCGCGATGGCCGCCCCGCCGCCGTCGAGCACCGCCGCGCCGGACTTGAGGGTCCAATAGCCGCCGCCGGCATCCTCGACATAGATCGCGCGGTCGAGCAGCGTGCCGCCCTCGCCAAGCTTCACCGCCACCAGCTCGCGGCTGGTCTCGAGCGTCATGCCCCATTGGCCGAGCACGTCGCCGGCCTGCGCCACCAGATCCTTGATCTTCGGCGTGGTCATCGCCGCGGCGCGTGCCTGCGCCAGTTCGGCGAGCTCGGGGTCGTTGGCGGCAGCCACCGCCAGATCGGTGATCGTGCCGAAGCCCTTGGCGTTGAGCGTGTCGTCCGACTGCCACGGGGCAAGGCCGGATTCGCCCGCATATTTCGTGTCGACTTCGTTTGCCGTGAAGATCGCCTCGAACATCTGCGAGACGCGGCCGCCGACGAAAGTCACGTCGCTGCGCGAGAGCAGTCGCGCATTCTGCGGCGTGGAGACGTTGAGCGACGTCGTGCTCAGGCTGAGCGAGACGATTCCCAGCTGGGCCAAAGTACGAAGCTCGCCCGCGTCGGTCTCGCCATCGCGGTCGCGGTCCTGCCAGACCTTGAGCTCGCTCCAGATGGCGTCGCTCGCGGAGATCCGCCCGTCACCGTCGCTGTCGTACTGCGCCAGCTCGGCGAAGCCGCCCGACGCGCGGTTGCCGAACAGCTCGTCGATGCCATCGACGCGACCGTTCCCGTTGCCGTCGAGCACCAGGAAGCCGTCGTCGCCCTTGAGCCAGCCCGTGCGCTCGGCGAACAGATCGCCGTCGACGTCGAAATAGGCCTTGCTGCCGTCGACGCTGGTCGTCTCGATCCCGTCGCCGTCGAGGTCGATCACCAGCGGATCCGAGCCAGCGGCCCAGGCCAGCGACTTGGTGAAAC
>DATLJJ010000539.1:0-3083 GCA_035538975.1 Sphingomonas sp.
ACGGCGCTGACCACCGGCCCCGCCCCGGCGAGCGGCAGCGCGGCGACCAGCACGGTGGCAATCGACTTCAGCATGGCCCCGCCCTCCCTGGGCGGCTCGACTCAGCGCAGCGCGGCGCAGGCGGCCTGGATGCGTGAGCAAGCCTCGCGCAGCAGCGCTTCCGACGTAGCATAGCTGATCCGCATCGCCGGCGACAGGCCGAAGGCGGCGCCGTGCACCGCCGCGACCCGCGCATCATCGAGCAGATAGGTGATCAGTTCCTCGTCGGTGGCGATCTTCTGCCCCTTGGGCGTGCTCTTGCCGATCAGCCCCGAGAATTCGGGGTATACGTAGAAAGCACCTTCGGGCGTCGGGCAGGTCATGCCCTCGACCTCGTTGAGCATCGACACGACCAGGTCGCGGCGCGTCTGGAAGGCGGCGACACGTTCCTTGAGGAACGCCTGGTCGCCATTGAGCGCAGCGACCGAGGCCGCCTGCGAAATGCTGCACGGGTTCGAGGTCGACTGCGACTGGAGCTTGGCCATCGCCTTGATCAGCCACGCCGGGCCGCCGGCATAGCCGATCCGCCAGCCGGTCATCGCATAGGCCTTGGACACGCCGTTGGCGGTCAGCGTGCGATCGTAGAGCGAGGGGCAGACCTGTGCGATCGTCGCGAATTCGAAGCCGTCGTAGAGGATGTGCTCGTACATGTCGTCGGCGTAGACGAGCACGTGCGGATGCCGCTCGAGCACTTCGCCGAGCGCACGCAGCTCCGCCGCGCTGTACGCCGCGCCCGTGGGGTTCGACGGCGAGTTGAGCACGACCCATTTGGTCTTCGCGGTGATCGCGGCCTCGAGCTGCTCGGGCTTGATCTTATACGCCTGATCGGCGCCCGCGGCGACGAACACCGGCTTGCCGCCCGCGAACTCGACCACGTCGGGGTAGCTCACCCAATAGGGCGCCGGCACGATCACTTCGTCGCCCGCGTCGATCGTCGCGCAGAAGGCATTGAACAGAGTGTGCTTGCCGCCCGAGTTCACGCTGACCTGGTTCTCGGTATAGGTCAGGCCGTTCTCGCGCGCGAACTTGGCGACGATCGCCTGCTTCAATTCGGGCGTGCCGTCGACATTGGTGTACTTGGTCTTGCCCGCGCGGATCGCCTCGATCGCGGCTTCCTTGACGAAGTCGGGCGTGTCGAAGTCGGGCTCGCCGGCGCCCAGACCGATCACGTCGATCCCCTGACGCTTCAGCTCGAACACGCGGCTGGTGACCGCGAGCGTGGCGGAGGGCTGGATGCGCTGGAGCGCGGCGGAGGTCTGCATGTGCGAAGGCGCCTTCTCGCGGGAGGAACGGCGCGCCTATACGTCTGCCTTCGCGCTCTCTGCAACTGTAACGGCTGCAACCAGCCCACGCAGCGCATTGCCGAGGAAAAAGCCCCCGGCGAGATCGGCGGGCCGTAGGTCGCCCTCCACCGCGCGGCCGGTCTCGATCAGTTCGGCGCGGAGCACGCCGGGGAGCAGCCCGCGCGCGAGCGGCGGAGTCACGAGCAGGCCGTCGCGTTCGACAAAGATCGAAGTGAAGCTGCCTTCGGTGAGATAGCCATCGGGATCGGTGAACACGACTTCCCACGCGCCCGATTGCACGCGCGCGCTGTCGAGGAAGCCGCGGCGGCTGGTCTTGTGGCGCAGGCGGAAGTCGTCGGGTGCGACCGGCAACGGCACGAGCGCGACGCGGACCGGTGCCTCGGGTGGCGCGGGGGGCGGGGCGATGCCGACGGCGATGGCGCCCGATGGGCCGAGCAACAGGCGGATGCGCGCGGCATTGCGCAGGCGGAAGGTGGCCGCCTGAAGTTCGTTGCGTGCGCTGTGGCGGTCGAAGGCGAAGCCCAGCGCGTCAGCGCTCGCCTTGATCCGCCCCAGGTGGCGTTCGAGCAGCACGACTCCGTCCTCGGGATCGAAGCGCATCGTCTCGATCAGATCGAAGGGGGTCTCACCCGCAGTCACGAAGGCTCCCTTGGCAAGGCACTCTTCCCATTCCTGGTCGCCGGCCGAATCGGCGACCACGCCCGAGCCGAGCCCGAGCAGCGCAGGCCCTTCCCCTTCGACCGCGAGCGTGCGGATGGCAACGTTGAACATCGCATCGCCGTTCGCGTCCAGCCTGCCGATCGACCCTGTGTAGATTCCACGGGGGCCCGCCTCGACTTCGGCGATCACCTGCATCGCGCGGATCTTGGGTGCGCCGGTCACCGATCCGCAGGGGAAGAGCGCGGCGATCGCGTCGATCGCGTCGCGACCGTCGGCGAGATCTGCGGTGACGGTGGAGACCATCTGATGCACGGTCGGATAACGCTCGACCTCGAACAGGCGCGGCACTGCGACGCTGCCGGCGCGCGCGACGCGCGAGAGATCGTTGCGCATCAGGTCGACGATCATCAGATTCTCGGCGCGCTGCTTCGCGTCGGCGGCGAGCGCCGCGGCCAGCGCCATGTCGTCGGCCGGCGTGGCGCCGCGCAGAGCCGTGCCCTTCATCGGCTTTGCGGTGAGGCGACCGCTCTCCAGCGCGAAGAAGAGTTCGGGCGAGAAGCTCAACAGCCAGCGGGTGCCGGTGGCGACGAGCGCTCCATATCCCGCACGCGCGCGCGCGCGAAGCAGGGCATAGAGCGCGGAGGGGCTGCCGGCCTGCGCCACCGTCGCGCGGAAGGTGAGGTTGGCCTGATAGATGTCGCCAGCGGCGATATAGCCGGCGACGCGTGCGAACGCGGCTTCATAGTCCGCGCGCGTGACCAGCGGGCGCGGGCGCGCGGCCCAGGCGCTCGCGGGATCGGGGAGCAGCGCGGGGACGGCGTCGGCGGGGACTTCGCGATAGTCTTGGAACAGGCCGAACCAGAGCAGCGGCGCGTCTCCGGCGGCGGACTGCTGGCGCGCCTCCGGGAGCAGTCCCGCACCCGCCTCATATTCGAGATAGCCCGCGGCATGGAGACCCCGCGTCCGTCCGTCGCGCAGCCGCTCGAGCGCAGGGCGAACGTCCGCGGGCAAACGCGCCTCGACGATCTCCACCGGATCGGCATAGAGCCGCGCCGGGGCGCCGTCGGCGCGTGCGTCGTC
>DATLJJ010000540.1:0-2305 GCA_035538975.1 Sphingomonas sp.
TGCGTTCGCGGCGGAAGCCGAGCTCGTCGATCGTGCATTTCTCGCGGATCGCGGTCACCACGTCCTGGAGCATGCGCTTGTCGGGGTGATGGTAGAGCGTGTCGCCGGTGGCGAGCGGCGTCAGGCCGAAGCTTGCGGCTGTCTGGCTGAGCTGGTGAAGCCGCAGCGCGTCGCCCGGGCGGCGATGCTGGGTGAGGCAGACATGGCCGCGCTCGCTGCCGAAGACGTCGGCCATCCAGCGCAGCGCGAGTTCGTCGCCAGGATCGGCGAAGCCAGGGACGAGTGCGCCGACCAGCCCTTGTGCGTGGCTCCCTACATCCTCCCAATGGAGGAAGCATTTGCCCTTCTCGCCGCGCTGGGCGTCGGCGCGGGACTTGCCGAGGGTGAGCAGGCGGGTGAGCCGGCCCCATGCGGCGCGGTCCTCGGGCCAGACGAGCAGCGACGTGCCGTCGACGAGGTCGAGCCGGCAGCCCGTCACCAATCGCACGCCGGTCGTCTCCGCCGCCACCAGCGCGCGGACCACGCCTGCCACCGAGTTGCGATCGGTGATGCCGAGCGCAGGCATGCCCATCAGCGCTGCGGTGGCGAACAGCTCCTCGGGCGAGGAGGCGCCGCGCAGGAACGAATAGTGCGTCGTCACCTGAAGTTCGGACCAGCTCATCCGAACACTCCGTGGAGGTACCAGCTGAGATCCCCCGTCACGGCGCGTTCGCCGTCGCCCGAGCGGAACAGCCAGTAGCGGCGGCCGGCCTCGTCCTCGACGCGGAAATAGTCGCGCACGCTCGCGCGTTCGGCATCGCGCTTCCACCATTCGCCGGTGATGCGTTCGGGCCCGTCGGCGCGGACGACGCGGTGGGCGTGCCCGCGCCAGGTGAAGCGACGCGGCGGCTGGTCGGGCAGTTCGGCGAGGACATGGTCGAGGGGCTCGGGACGGGCGAGAAGGCGTGCAGGCCGCGGCCAGAGGGGATGCCAGGGCGGCAGCGGCGGGTTGCGGTCGAGCTGCCGCACGTCGTCGCGCTTGCTGTGCGGCGCGGCGCGTTCGGGCGGATCGAGCACGGGTGCGCGCTCGAGGCTGCGCTCGGGAACGTCGCTCTCGACCGGGCGCATCCGCCACATCCGGCGCTGGCCGATCCGCGTCGCCAGCGTGTCGACCAGCGGCGCGAGGTCGGGCGCGGCCTCCTCGTCCAGTCGCTCGATCACCGGCTGGGGGCCGAGCGGCGCGGCGCGACGGACGTGGAGCGCGAGCGCGTCGATGCCGTAGCCGGGCTCGACATCCTCGATCCGGCGCAGGAGCAGACGCAGAAGGTGCGCGGGATCGCGGCTCGGCCGGGCGAACCCCAGGCGGATACGCTGGGGCACGCCGTCGATGCGATCGGCGATCAGCTCAAGCCCCTGCACGCCGAGCCCTTCGGCCTCGAGCGCGGCGGCGAGCTCGGGGACGAGCTGGCCCAGCCAGTGCGCGATCGCATCGGCAGTGAGGATCGGTTCGGCGAAGCGGCGCTGCGCGACGATCGCCTGCGGCGGGATCACCGGATCGAGCGGCTCGGGCGCGCGGCCCAGCGCCTGATCGAGCCGCAGCACGGTCGCGGTGCCGAAGCGACGCACCAGCGGGCCGCGGGGGAGTGCGGCGAGCTGGCCGATGCGATCGACTCCCAGACGCCGGAGCAGCTCGACGGCGGGCTCGTCGATGCGCAGCGTAGCAGCGGGGAAGTCGGCGAGCACCTTCTCCTGCGTGCGGGGCGGGCAGAGCGTGACCGCGCTTGGCAGATTGCGGACGAGCGCCCAGGCGGCACCCGGGGTGTCGGCGATTGCGATGCGCGCAGTAAAGCCTGCGCGGGCGAGCAGGCGGACGATGCCGCGCGCCATCCGTTCCTCGCCCCCGAACAGGTGCGCGGTGCCGGTCAGGTCGAGGAACAGCCCGTCCTCGCCCGACAGCGCCACGATCGGCGACCAGCGCCGCGCGGCGAGGATGGCGAGCCGGCGGAGCGCGGCGAGATCGCTCTCGGGATCGGCCGGACGGATGTCGAGCCCGCGCACCTGCGCGCGCGCCTGCGTGAGGGGCATGCCGGGGAAGAGCCCCAGCGCCTGCGCCTGGGGACAGGCGGCGCCAATGACGGTGCGATTGGCGGCGTGCAGGGCGGTGAGGCGGGGGGCATCTGCAGGCACTATCTGCCTGGCAACGGCCTCACCCTCACCCTCACCCCGATCCTTCCCCGCATGCGCGAGGGGGATATCCTCTCGCGCCCAGCGAGCGCCGAGGCGCCAATGGCCCTCGTGCGACTGGGGCTTGCGGAGCGGAGCGGCG
>DATLJJ010000541.1:0-10450 GCA_035538975.1 Sphingomonas sp.
CAATGCTCATGGCAGGAGCAAGCTGGATGGGACTCGACGCGGCGCAGAGCCGGCCCGCGCAGCCGGCACCCGCTCCGGCAGCACAGGCGGCGGGCCCGGCCTGGCAGCTCGTCTGCCCGCCCGCGCCGACGCCCTCTCCCACTCCCGCACCATCGCCTGCCGCGCAGCCTTGCAGCCTGGTGCAGAACCTCGTCGCCGGCGAACAGAAGCAGCGGCTGCTGACGGTGGTCCTCCAGCGTACGCCGCAGGCCGGGCACAATATGACGATCGCGCTTCCGCACGGCGTCTATTTTCCCGCCGGTGTCAGCGTTCAGGTGGACGAGGGGGCCCAGAAGCCGCTGGTGGTGCAGACCAGCGACCAGAACGGGGCCTATACGGGCACTCCCGTCGATGCAGCGCTGCTCGCGGCCATGCGCGCGGGCAAGACATTCAAGATCGGCTTCACCGCAGGCAACGGCCAGCGGATCATCGTGCCGGTCACGCTGCAGGACTTCCCAACGAGCCTCGCCGCGCTCGACAAGACGCCGCTGCCACCGACGGCGCCGGCAGCACCCGCGGCCGCCGCTCCGGCGCCGACGCCCCCCGCGCCACGGCGCTAATCGTCGACCCGGCCTCGGCGGCGCGCGCCCGCTTCGCTGGCGCGCGCCGCTAGAAGGGAACCGGGCTGTTCAGATACTGGTCGCCCGAAACCGAAAGGACGCGGCTGGGCGTGCTGCCGTCCGCGCCGGTCCCCAGCACGCTTCCCGGGTTCTGGGCGCTGACATAAGCCTCGACCTGCGCGGCCGTGGCGGGGGCCGTGCCCAGTCCCTCGATGTGGAACTCGTTCACGCCGCTCACGCTGCCCTGCTTGCGCAGGCTGATGCCGGGCATTCCGGCGCCGACCGCGCCGCTTGTGTTGCCGGAGATCTCCAGAAACACCGTCGCGTCGCCGACCGAGCTTCCCGATTCCACGCGAATGCCTGAGCGGAAGCCTGCCGCGGTCGGCGAACCGACCACGTTGTTGATGATCTTGAAGTAGCCGATGTTGTAGGAATTGGTGACGCCGGCCAGGATGCCGACACCTTCCATCCCGCTGACATTGTTGTTGGAGATGATCGCCCGGACCGTGCCCGTGTGGGTCGAGTCCGCCCCACCGAGCTGGCTGCCCACCGCGATGCCCGACGAGTTCGCGATATTGTCGGTCGCGTCGACGATGTTGGAGTCGACGACGAAGCTCACATTGGCCTTGTTGCCGCCGAAGCCGGTGATGCCGATCCCCTGGAAGTGCGACACCTCGTTACCGGTGATCGAGAAATTGCCCTGGCCCGTGCCCGTAACGCCCGCGGCGATGCCGTTGGTGCCCAGCGGCGTCCCGGCGCTGGTGAGGCCGATGTCGTTGTTGGCTATCTGGATCATCGCGCCCGCGCCCGGCGTGGTCTGGTAGGTACCGAGCGTCACCGCCGGCCCCAGCGATCCATTGCCGCCCTGGAACTGGATGCCTGCGCCGCTTACGAAATCGTTGATGACATTGTTGTTGATCGTACCGGCAAGGACGGCCGCCGCGGTGCTCGCGGAACCGTTGATGTCGACCTGAACGCCCGAACCCTTCGACGTCGCGGTGCTGCCGCTCGCGGTCATGGTGTTGTTCGAGATGTTGATGTTCGAGATCGTGCCCGACTCGTTATAGATCTGAATGCCGCTGTTGTAGGCGTTGGTCAGCGTGCTTCCGGTCACGGTAACCGTGCCGTCCAGATTATTGATGCCGGTGTTGACGTCGTTGAACGCGATGTTGCTCGTTCCCGCGGTCGAGGTTGAAATCCCCGAATTGCTGATCGTGCCGTTGGTGAAGGCGAAGTTGGTGACGTCGGTGCCGTCGATTCCGCTCAGCCCGGTGCTCTGGATGTTGAGCTGATCGAACGAGACGTTGGTGACGCCGGTCAGCTTGATACCGTCGCCGGTAATGTTCTGGATCGTGCCACCCGAGCTGTTGACGACACCGGTCGCGTCGCCGGTTATCGTCAGCCCGCCGCTGGTTCCGGTGTTGCTGAGCAGGATGCCGTTGGTGCCGCCGTTGGCCGAGATGCTGACGAAGTTGAGCCCGGTGCCGCTGATGGTGGTGCTCTGCACGGTGAGCGCCGTGCCGCCCGAAGCCGCGATGGTGTTGCCGGTTCCGGCCACCGATATGGTGCCGCCGCCGGTGGCGGTGAACCCGGCGCCTGTGGTGGTGACAATGTCGAGGCCGGTTCCGCCGCCGGCGAAGTTGATCGTCTTGCCGGTGTTGCTGGTCAGGGTGACGGCCGCATTGGTCTGCGTGGAGAGATTCACCGCATTGAAGGTGATCGTCCCGCTCGCGTTGCTGTTCTGCACCCTGATGCCCAGCGCGCCGGCACCGCTGCCCGAGATCGAGCTGGTGCTGCCGAAGGTGATGCTCCCGCCGTCGTGCTCGTTGATCGAGACGGCGAAGCCATTGTTGTCGATGATCGTGCCGCCGAAGGTGACCGTCGCGTCGCTGCTGTCGACGGTGAAGGCGTTGCCTGCGCCGGCATGGGTGATCGTCGTGTTCGTGATGAAGGCGAAGCTGCCCGTCGATCCGTTGGCCGCGTCCGAGCCCGCCAGGATGTCGATACCGGCATCGCCTCCGTTGAGCGTGTTGGCGCTGCTGATCGTGTAGTTGCCGTCGGCGTTGCTGAACTGGAAGCCGGTACCGTTGGTGACGTTGAAGCTGCCGGTGGTCTGGAAGGTGAGCGTCCCCCCCGCGTGATTGGTCACGGCCAGCGCCGCGGCATTGTTCGCCTGAACGACATCTCCGCTGAAATTGAGGTAGGCGGTGCTGTCGCTCACGGTGATCGCCGCTCCGGTGGGGCTGGTGATCGTGGTGCTGTCGCCGAAGCTGAAGGCGCCGGCCGAACCGTTGATGATGTCAATGCCGGCATCACCGCCGTTGAGCGTGGTAGTGCCAGTGAAATTGTAGACGCCGTCGGCGTTGGTGAACAGCAGGCCCGTGCCGTTGGTAGCGGTGATCGTGCCGCTGAACGTCACCGTGCCGGTCTGGTGGCCGTCCACTTCGACCGCGGCGCCCGCGCTCGCCTTGTTGATCGAGGCGGCGATATTCGCCGAGCCGGTGCCGCCGACGATATAGACGCCGCGGCCGGCCGGATCGTCGCTGGCGCCAATCGCACCGCCGTTGATGTTGACGGTGTTGCTGCTCGCGTTGATTTCGACGCCGTTGCCGGCGCTGCCGTTGATCGTGGCGCTGGTGAAGGTCACCACGCCGTTTCCGGCACCGTTGATTTCGATGCCCTCGTCACCGGTGGCCCCGATCGTCGTCGCGCCGAAGCTGATCGTCGCCGAGCTGCCGCCGCCGATGAAGATGCCATCGCTCGTGGCGCCGCTGGTGCCACCGATGCCGGTCGTGCCGGTGACGGCGAAGCTGGTGCCGTCGAAGTTGCTGAAGTTGATCGCGGTGCTGGTGGACACGCCACTGCTTGCCAGTGAGGCGAAGGTAATCCCGGCGGCCCCGGCGCTGACGTCGCTGAGATTGAGCAGCACGCCGCCCGTCGTGTTGATCGTGTTGTTGGCGCCGGCGATCGTGATCGTCCCGCCGCCCGAGGCGCTGAAGGCCATGCTCGAGGTCGTATCGATGTCGAGTCCGCCGTTGACGAATTCGATCGTCGCGCCGCCATTGCTGCTCAGCAGGACGGCGTTGTTCTGATCGGCGGTGTTGATCGCCTTGCTCGACCCCGAGAAGGTGAAGGTGCCGCCGCCGCTGTTCAGGATGTAGATGCCGCCACCGCCGGCACCCGGATCGCGATCGAGGTTGCCGCTGAAGGTGACGTTTCCGACACTGTGGCCATTGCTCTGGACCAGCCAGCCGCCGCTGTTCTTGTTGATCGCAGCCGCGATGTTGATCGCGCCGGTGCCACCGCTGATGTTGACGCCGTTGAGCGTCGGGTCGTTCACATTGCCGATCGAGCCGCCGGTGATCGAGACGGTGTTGTCCGAGTTCACGATGTCCACGCCGTGGCCCACGGTGTTGTTGATCGTGACGCTGCCGAAGGTCACCGCACCGTTGCCGGCGCCGTTGACTTCGATGCCGTCGTCGCCCGTGGCGGTGATCGAGGTCGCGCCGAAGGTAATCGCTGCTGCCGAATTGCCACCGATGAACACGCCGTCGCTCGTCGCGCCGCTGGTTGCTGCGATGGAGGTGATTCCGCTGACGGTGAAGCTCGTTCCGTCGAAATTGTTGAAGCTGATCGCGGTGTTTGCGACCGTTCCGCTGCTCGCCAGCGTTGCGAAGTTGATGCCGCCCGCGCCGCCGCTGACGCTGTCCAGGCCGACGATCTGGCCGGTGTTGGTCTGGACGCTGTTGTTCGCCCCCGTGACCGCGACCGTGCCGCCGCCGCTCGCCAAGAAGCCGGCGCCGCTGGAGGTGCTGATCGCGAGCCCGCCGCCCGTGAAGTCGATCGTCGCGCCGGTATTGCCGCTCAACGTCACGGCGTTGGACGCGCCGGTGTCGAAACGCTTGGTCGCGCCGCTGAAACTGAGACTGCCGCCCGTGTTGCCGGTGACGGTCAGCGCTCCGGTGGCGCCGACTCCGACGGCGTTGATATTGCCCGAAAGCGCAATCGTGCCGCCGGAATTATTAGCGATGCTGATGCCGTTGAACGCATCCTCGATCGCCCCCGACAGAGTGATCGAGCCGCCGGTACGGCCCGTAGCCTCGAACGAGCGCCCGCCGGTCGCGGTGATCGTGCCGCCATAGCTGAAGTTCAGCGCGTCGCCGTTGATCGAGATGCCGCGGGTCGACGTCGCGATCGCGCCACCCGCGATATTGACCGTGCCGTTGAGCGTGCCGGCCGTGCGCTGCACGAAGACGCCGTTGGTGCCGCCCGTGCTGTTCACCGAGGCGAACGACAGATTGGCGGTGGTGGTTGTCGCGCCGGTATTGGTGATGCTGAGCAGCGTGCCGCCGGTGGCGGTGATCGAATTGCTGCTGCCCAGGACGTTGACGGTGCCGCCACCGGTAATGAGCATGCCGGTACCGCCGGTGCTGGCGATATCAAGGCCGTTGCCGCCGGCATTGAAGGTGATCGTGCCGAGATCGTTGTCCGCCAGGCTCACGACCGTGCCGCTGCTGGCGATATTCATCTCGCCATTGAACACGATCGAACCGCCGTTGCTGTTGACGATCGAGATGACGTTGCTGGCGTTGCCGCTGCTGTTGATCGCGCCGTTGAAGGTCGCGGTGCCCGCATCGTGTCCGTCGATCTCGACAGCCCGGCCGTTGTTGTCGGTGATCGAGCCGTTGAATGTCACATTGGCGCTGCTGAGCAGTGCGAAGGCGGAGTTGGCATCGGCGTTGTGGATGAGCGTGGTGCCCGCCCCGAAGGTGAAGGTGCCGGTCGCGCCGTTGTAGATGTCGATGCCGGCGTTGCCGCCGTTGAGCGTAGTAGTGCCGGTGAAATTATAGGTGCCGTCGGCGTTGCTGAACTGCATGCCGGCGCCCGAAGTCGCATTGATCGTCCCGGCATAGGCAAGCGTGCCGACGCTGTGATTGCCCGTGATGTTGAGCACCAGCCCGCCCGCCGACTGCGTGATCGAGCTCGCCGCATCGAAGTTGAAATTGGCGGTGCCGCCGGTGACGACGAGCGCCGACGAGGAGGCGCCGGCGATATCGACATTGACGGCATTGACCGTCCCGCCGGCCGCGGTGAACGACAGGCCCGTGGCAGCGCCGGTGATGCTGACGTTGCTCAGCGTAGTCGTGCCGGTGGCATTGTTGAGCGTGATCGACGTGCCGGTTGCGCCGCTGCTCGTCGCATTGGTGATCGTGCTGCCGGCCGCATTGAGCAGCACGTCGTTGGTGTTGCCGGTGAAGCTGACGTTGTCGATCGTCGTGTTGGTCGAGGGCGTGATCTCGATGCCATAGCCGCCAACGGCGTCGAAATTGCGGATCGTCATGAAGTCGATGACGGTGCCTGTAGCGCCGCCATTGTCGACCACACCGCGCAGCGCACCCGCCGGATCGCCGTCAAGGATGAAGCCCGAGATGCGGTTGCCGCTCGCGCCCAATGTGATCACGTCCGCGCCCGCCGAGCTGGTGAGCGTCGCCGCGCCTGTGCCCGGATCGGTGATCGTCAGCGTGCTGCTGGCGAGCTGGATCGTGGAAGGCACGGTGAGGCTCAGCACGACCGGGCCGTTTCCGAAGCCGCGCACCTGGTTGTTGGCGAGCAGGTTGAGCGTGTTGTTGGCGTTGGTGCCCGCCGCGCTGATCACCAAGCCGTTGTTGACCAGCAGGATCACGTCGCCGGCAGCCAGCGCCGCCTCGGCCGCGGCGAGCGTCATCGGATTGGCGCCGTCCGCACCCGATCCGTTGCCGCCACCGGTCGCCCCGTCCGAGTCGACGAACAGCGTCTTGCCGATGCCGAAGCCCAAGCCCGGGCTGGCGGTGAAATTGACATCGCGGAAGTCGTAGCTGCCCGCCGCCGGCGCCGCCGACGCGTTGATCGGCGTGACCGCGGAGATGCTGGAGCCCGTATCGGTACCCGCCTCGCCGTCGCCGAAGGTGACGTTGGCGTTGGTCGCAGCGTTCAGATAGACGCCCGTCGCTACGCCCGCGATCGTGCTGGAGCCGCCGCCCACGGTGCTGTCGCCGAGGCGGATCGTCTGGCCGCCCATAGTGCCACGCAGGTCGACCGCGATCGTGCTGCCGACCGCGGCCGAATTGGTGACGTCGAAGTCGCCGACGGTGATCGCCCCGCCTAGCGTCACGCCGTTCAGGTCGAGCGCGACTGCAGTGCTCTGCGCCAGCCCGATGTCCAGATCGGTGATCGAGAGCGCCGCCCCGAACGTGCCGCTGACATCGATGCCGGTGCCGGTCACATTCTGCAGATTGACCGTGCCGAGCGTGACCGCGCCGCCCGACGATCCGACGCTGGCGAGCACGATCCCGCCGCCCGACGAGATCGAGACGCTCGCGAGATCGATCCCCGCGCTACCGACGTTGATGCCGTTCAGGCTGATGGCGCCGTTGCCGATCGCGTTGCCCGATCCGGTGATGGTCAGCGTGCCGCCGCCATTGGCGATCAGGCTGCTGCCCGAAGTCGTGACGGCCAACCCGCCGCCGGTGAAGGCGATCGTCGCGCCGGTATTGTTGGTGAACGACAGGCCCGCGCCGGTGGTGTTGTTGATGTTCACCGCGCCGTTGAAGGCCGCATCGAGCGCGTCGGTCTGGCCGGTATTGTCCTGGATGGCGATTCCGGCGATCGAAGCATTGGTGATGGTCACTGCGCCGGTGACGGTGAAGCTGCCCTCCACCTGGTCGAGCAGGATGCCATAGGCGCCGCCGCTCGCCGTGACGTTCGACGCAGTGACGTTCGCCGTCAGCGGGTCGAGGTTGACCGCAGTGCCGCCAGTGGTGTCGAACGAGCCGTCGAGCGTGGTCAGCAGGAAGTCGTTCGCCTTGGAATTGGCGACGAGCAAGCCGGTGCCCCCGGAATTGGCGATGTCGAGATCGCTGAAGGTCAGCGCGCCCGAGACATTGGTCAGGCTCAGGCCGTCGCCCTGGATGCGCGCACCGGTGGTGCCGAGTATCAGGGCGCCGGCATCGACTTCGTCGATCGCGGCAGTCGAGATATCACTGTCGAAGGTTACGGTGTTGAACACCAGCCCCGCGGTCTCGCCGCCGCCCGTGCCAATCGTCAGGCCCGACATGCCGGTGAGCGTCAGCGTGCCGCCCGTGCCGTTGAGGTTGAGCAGCGCGCCGGGCTGGTTGCCCGCGTTGGCGAGCACCAGGTTCTGCAGATCGACGACCCGCGCTGCCGCGCCCGAGCGGATGTCGATGCCCGCGCCGCCGCCCGAGATGGTGCTGTTGCGGATCGTCGCGGTGCCGGCGGTGCCGTTGGCATAGATGCCCGCGCCCGTGCCCGTGTTCGAGATCACCACGCCGTCGATCGCGTTGGTGCCGCCAAGCTGCACGGTGCTCGTGGCGTCGGTCGACGTCAGCAGCGGCGCGCCCGAGCCGGTGAGCGGGTTGACGATGACGCCCGTCGTGATGCCGTGCACGGTCACATTCGACGGAGCGCCGCCGCCGACGTTGAACGAATCGACGTCGCGGAAGCTGAGCAGCGTCTGCCCGTCGGCGAGCGACAGGGTGCCGGTGATCGTATCGAACGCGCCCGCACCCACCTGGCTGTCAAGCAGCACGATATAGGGAGCCGTCGACGCATCCGCGCCGGCGATGCTGCCGGGGTCGGCCAGGGAGCCGACGCCGGTGGCGCCTGCGCGGACGAAATAGGCGTTGACCGAGAGCTGGGTGGTGTCGCCCACCAGGTTCACGTCGGCGAAATTATAGGTGCCGCTGACGTTGAGGCCCGTAATGACGATCGGCGTGGTGGCGTTGATCGTTGAGAACACGTCAAGCGCGTCCTCGCCGTCGCCATATTGGAAGTCGCCGGTACGCGCCGCGTTGGTCAGGTCGACGCCAATGCCGACGCCGGTGATCGTGCTGCTGTTGGTGACGAAGATGTCGCCCGCACCGGTATTGCCGGTAAGGTCGATACCCCTGGTGCCGGTAGCCGAAGCGCTGGCGATGTCGAGCGTGTTGAAAGTAACGTCGCCGGTCGCGCCGGTGAGATTCACGGCGGTCAGGCCGGCGGTGAGGCCGGTGATGTCCACATCGCCGAAGGTGAAGCTGCCCGCCGACCCGCTGGTGATCGCGATGCGCGCACCACCCGAGAGCGCGAACGAACCGAAGTCGTAGCTGCCGTCCGCGTTGGCGAAGACCAGCCCGTCGCCGCCCGTGGCAGCGAGGCTGCCCGAGAAGGTGGCCGTGGTGTCGTCGCCACCTATCGAGATCAGCGCTCCGGTGGTGCCCGAGATGCCGCCGGCATAGGTGAAGGTCGCCGCCCCGCTGCTCGCGAGCTCGATCGCGGCAGTGATGGTGCCGGAGATGCTCGATCCGACGCCGAAGTGGAAGTCGCCCGAGCTCACGCCGGTCAGGCGGATGCCATAGCCCGCGCCCGCGGCCACCGTGAGCGTGTCGATGTCGACCGCGCGGCCGCCCGCGCCAACGCCGGTGACGTCGGAGAGCAGTACGGCAGTGCCGGTGCCAGAATAGTTGATGCCGGCCAGGGTGATGTCCGCACTGACATCGTGCAGCGCAAGCGCCGACGATCCGGCGCCGCCGAGGATCGCGTCGATGCTGCCGGTCGCCTCGAAATCGAACCCGCCGGCCCCGCCGAAGACATAGGTGCCGAAACCGCCGGTGTTGGCGATAGCGAGATCGAGCGCGAGCCCGCCGGTTGCCTGGTCGAGGCCCAGCGCGTCACCGCCCACGCGCGCGCTGCTGGTGCCGATCTGGAGCGTGCCGGAGACGGTCTGGATACCCGCTGCCATCGGGTCCGCGTCGAATACCAGGTTCTGGCCGTAGAAGCCGCCGCCCTCGCCGTTGCCGCCCGCGATCGTCACACCGTCGAGGGCCGTGATGGCAAGCGTGCCGATCGAGCCGTCGAACGAGGCCACGATGCCGCTGCTCGACGAGAGCTGGAGGTTCTCGAGCGCGATGCTCGCGTTCATTCCGGCGGATTCGACACTGAGCGCGCCGATCGCTCCCGAGAGGATGCTGTTACGCAGCGTCGCGCGAAGCGCCCCGCTCCCCGCGACGCCGAGGCCCATGTTGCCGTTCGCGATGACGACGCCGTCGACCAGCGTGTTGGAGGCGAGCTGCAGCGTCGGAGCACCGGCTGTCACCGTGGTGAGCACAGGCGCGCCCGATCCGGCGAAAGGATTGGTGACAGCGCCGCCGGTGATACCGAACAGCAGCATATTGCCCGGCGCGCCGCCGCCTAGGCTGATCGTGTCGCCGTTCAGGAAGCTGAGCAGCTTCTGCCCCGCGTCGAGCGCGAAGGTGCCGTCGCCACCGACGGTGATCGTGTCGGACAGGCCCGCGCCTGCCTGCGAGTCGATCAGGATTATCGCATTCGCGCCCGAAGCCTCGGCATCGGCGATGCTGCCCGGATCGCTGCGCGTACCAGCACCCGTTGCGCCCGCCTGCACCCAGAACATCGTGGTCGAGGTCTGGAGCGTGCTGGTGTCGCCGGTAAGGGCGACATCGCTGAAGTCATAGGTGCCCGTGACGCCGTTGAGCCCGGCGATGACGATCGGCGTGGCCGCGCTGATCGAGGAGGCCGCGCCGTCGAGATCGGTGCTCGAGCCGTCGCCGTAGCGGAAGTTGCCGGTGATCGCGGCGTTGGTCAGGTCGACGCCGACACCAAGGCCGGTCATCGCGCTGCTCTCGCTGACGATGATGTTCGCCGCGGTGGTCGAGCCGGTCAGGTCGATGCCCTTCGTGCCGGTGGTCGAGGCCGCGCTGATGTCGAGCGTCTGGAAGCTGACGTTGCCCGTCGCGCCAGTGAGATCGACCGCGGTGCGGCCGGCCGTCAGCCCGGTGACGTCGACGTTGCCGAAGGCG
>DATLJJ010000542.1:0-1949 GCA_035538975.1 Sphingomonas sp.
GAGGTGCTGATCCTCGACCTGCCGCCGGGAACCGGCGACCTGCAGCTCACCATGGTGCAGAAGCACAAGCCGGCGGGTGCGGTGATCGTCTCGACGCCGCAGGACCTCGCGCTGATCGACGCTACGCGCGCGATCGACCTGTTCGGCAAGGTCGGCGTGCCCGTGGTCGGCCTGATCGAGAACATGGCCGGCTATGCCTGCCCGCACTGCGGCGAGGTCTCGGACCCGTTCGGACGCGGCGGCGCGGAGGCTGCAGCGGAACGGCTGGGGCTCCCGTTCCTCGGCCGCGTGCCCCTCGAGCTCGCGATCCGAACCGCTTCCGACGCAGGCGAGCCGCCCGCGGCGGGGAACGGCCCGGCGGCGGAGACGTTCGCCGCTCTGGCGGCACGCGTGGATGACTGGCTCGCCGCCAACGGAGGCTAGGCATGCCGCTGACCAGCGACGAGGATATTCGGGAACTGCTCGAGGAGACGCGCACGATCGCGATGATCGGCGCGTCGGACCGGCCCGATCGGCCGAGCTACCGCGTGATGGAATATCTGCAGTCCCGCGGCTACCGCGTGATCCCGGTCAACCCGCAGATCACCGGCGAGCATGTCCATGGCGAATATGTCTTCCGCGAGCTCGCGCAGATCGGCGAGCCGATCGACATGGTCGACATCTTCCGCCGGCCGATGGCCGCGGGTGAGGCTGTCGACGAGGCGATCGCTGCGGGGGCGAAAGCGGTGTGGCTCCAGATCGGCGTGATCAACGAGGAAGCCGCCGCCCGCGCCGAGGCGGCCGGGCTCAAGGTGGTGATGGACCGTTGCCCCGCGATCGAGATTCCCAGGCTGAGTGTGCCGAGAGTCGGTGGAGCGCATTAGGAGCCGCGGGGCTATAGCCCCCGCAGCGCCTCGATCAGCCGATCGACGTCGCGCATGTCCTGGTAGAGCCCGAAGCCGATGCGAAGCACGTCGCCGCGAACGTCGACGATCACGTCCTCGGCCTCCAGCGCGGCCTTCCACTGCTGGGCCTCGGGCGAGCGTAGCGCGAGGAAGCGCGCGGGCGAGCCCGGGTTGAGCAGCTCGGCGTCGAGCGGCAGTTCGGCGAGCACCTGGTCGCGCAGCGTTGCGGCATGGGCGGCGACTGCGGCGGTGGTCAGCCCCTCGTCCGCAAGCATGTCGCGTACCGCGACGAAGCGATAGATGCCCGAGGGGTCGAAGGTCGATCCGAGGAAGCGCCGCGCGTCGGGCGCGTAGCCGACGCTTCCCGGCGGCAGCGAGAGATCGTCGAACTCGGCGTACCAGCCGGTCACCTCGGGGCGGGGACCGAAGCCCGGCGGGGCATGGAGGAAGGCGCAGCCCTCGCCCGCCATCGCGTATTTGTACCCGCCGGCGAGATAGAAGATGCGGTCGGCCACCGCAGACAGGTCCGCCTCGATGCCCATGAAAGCGTGATAGCCGTCGATCACCACCCATGGGCCTTCGGGGCGAGCGAGCGCGGCGAGTTCTTCCAGTCCGCCGAGCAGGCGCCCCGTGCCGAACTGCACCTGGCTGGCGAAGATCAGGTCATGCGTGCCGCTCCGTGCCCGCTCGACCAGCGTCTCGATCGGTACGCGTTCGACCGTGGCGGTGCCTGCCTCCTCCCAGCGCGCGCTCTGGCGGCGGAAGCTGTGGAACTCGCCGTCGCTCGCGAGGATGCGGAGCGGGCGCGGTGGCAGCGCCGAGGCGATGGCGAGCAGCAGGCTGTGCGTGTTCGGCGCGAAGACGCTCGTGGCGGGATCGGGCAGCTTCAGCTCGGCCGCGACATGGACCTGCGCGGCGGGCCAGATCTCGCCCATCACGCGATCCCACTTTCGGTCGGCGAGCCGCGCGGCATCGTCCCATGCGGCGAGCTGGCCGACATAGCTCGCGTCGGGCCACAGGTGATGGCTGTGCGCGGCGAAATGCAGCCGGTCGGGCGCGGCGGCG
>DATLJJ010000543.1:0-15161 GCA_035538975.1 Sphingomonas sp.
GCCCGGTTCAATGAAGGGCGCTGTTGTCATGGTTGGCGATGAGAAGGTCGTCCTCGACGGTTCTGGCCATTCCGTCGTCAGCCGGGCACCCGGCCCGAGAATCCGCGATCGCGACGTGTTCGCGGTTCCCGGACCGCAAGGTTTCGATACCGATCATCTGGATTTCTACGTCCAAACCTCCTGACGGGAATTGGCGTCGCGCACATGCCCGGGCACGATGGGACTGCTCGCCGGCAAGGCAGTCGTTATGGATCGACCTTCTGGCCGCGCGGAAGAGCGTTTCCGCCTGCGGGCAGCCAAGAGCAGCATCTACATCGTCGGCTGCTCGACGGAGGATGCGGCATGCATCGGCAGCATTGCCTGCACCTTCTGTGACATTTCCTCACCCGGAGTTTGCGGGATTTCGGCGCTGAAAAGGCCTGTTTCGTCTTGTTAAGGTTGCGCCGCCGACTTTGTGACCGACTAAATCTGGTGGCCGGCCTTAGTCGTTAACGCCTTGGTAAGACACTTTGGCGATGCAGGGCCAAGGGAATGCCGGTGGCGGATATTAGATATTGAATAAGAATCAGCTCCAAACGCTACTCGCCCATTGCGAGGAAAGGCTCCTCGAATCGCGCCAGCGCGTTGAGGAAGCCTTGTCTCTCGTCCAGCAGGCGAGCTCCGTCGTTGGCTCGGTATCAGCGGAGTCGAATTCTGCGATCGGCATCGCTTTCGCTTCACAGCGCGACGAACTGGTCAAAATGGTTCTGGCCGCTCTCGATTCCGGACAGGGACAGGGCGGACAGGCGAACGACTTCCTGAACCTGCTCGTCCGCAGCGAAGACGACGATGAGTACCGGATTGGACGCCGGCAGCTCGCCCTGACGGACTCAGAAAAACAGATCCTGGACTTGCTGTGGGATACGGCGCCCGCGCCCGTCGACCGCGCAGCGATTCTCGATCACCTGTATTCCGGCAAGGAGAAGCCTTCGAGCGGAGTCATCGATGTGTTCATGTCGAAGCTTCGCCAGAAGCTGAAGCTCGCAAGCGACGGGCGCGACTTCATCCGGTCCAGCCGGGGCAAGGGATGGTCGCTCAATCAGGATCTCTGCCGCGAGCAAAAGTCCCAACCGGCAAACAACGGCGATCAACGCCGCCGGGCGTAAGCTATTTGCGGGCGAGCCCGCCGTCGATGACGTGAAGGACCGTTCCCGAGCGAGGCTTCAGACCCAGAGCGTGCGATCGCGCGATGCCATCGGCATAATCACGGATGCGCTCGGCCAGGGCCGAAGCTACGATCGGATGGCGATGCAGGGGACTCCCGGCAAGATCGCTCAAGGCGTGCAGTCGTTGGGCTGCCACCTCGGATTTCAGAAGTCCAAGATTGATCAGTTCGATATATATCGAGGAAGCCAGCAAGGCATGACCCTCGATCAATGTATCGATGACCTCTGTCAGTTGTTCGGTTTTCCCATATCCCGGCATGCCTTCACGCTAGGGCGACAGGCTCGCGGCTCGCAATCGAACTGTTGCGCGCGGCGCGACCCAATTCGATACACACGCGCCGCCGCGCTCAAGCGCGATTTCGCCATGGACGGCCCGGGGCACGAGCCTTTGGAAGTTCGTCGCTCGCGTGGCCTTGCGGGAAAGGCTGGCAGTGGAGTTGACTGCAGCTGTCGGCCGGCTCGGCAACATTGCCAGTGCAGTGCTCACCGGACTGGTGGACAGCCCGTTCGAGGACATGAGTTAATGTGCGTACCGACATTCAACGCGAGGCCGCCACACGGCTGCAAAACCGGGCGCCTCTGTCACCGGGGAGAACCTTTCCCGCAAACCCGGTGTGACACCCTTGGGCTCCCGCCCGATCCGGTGCCTCTATCGCGACGAGCCCCGGAAGACCGGCGGGAGGCCCGCTCCTGCAGGACACCGGCTCCATCAAGTCTCTCGCACCTGACTTGCTTGATACGAGCAGCCAAAGCGATCCGCGTGGCTCCTATTTGGCTCCCAGCACTCAATTAGGTCCGAACCGGCCGCAATTGAAACGCCACAACTAGTTGATTATATTTGATTTTCACTTCGTCGCATTGAACGAGCAACTCAACGCAGACCGCTTTTTGAGTCGAATGCGTCTACCAATTTCGCCACGGGGGCAGCGAGCGCGTGTGGCTAGACGATGGGGACGCGCCCTGCAAGCGGCGTTCGCGAAGGCTAGCTTCCCACTTTTTCCACGATTTGAGCAATTCTGTTGCGCCTATGCGCAGGATAATATCCCTACCCACATCGATGCCGCCCTCCCCGGAAGATTACAAAGATTACACCCTCCCCCGGGTTTTCGGCTGCACTTTCCCGGCTGATGCAACGTGACCTGCGCCGGGCAGAGCCTCGAGCATGGGCGCCTGCCCAGGATCCAACGGTTCAAAGAGCATCGCCCACCGGGAGCCGGGGCAGCGCCAGCCAAGCAGGCGAAATCCTACATTGCAAGCGGCGCCCGCGCTGTCCGGAGGTGGTGACGCCGGTTGGGCTTCCTCCCCCTCCGTCGCCTTCGGCGGAACGAAATTCGCCGCTGCCCTCAACTCCGCGGTGCCTGGCGGCGATAGCTGAGCGCCTCCGCCACATGCACGCGCCCCACGCCTTCCGCCCCCGCCAGATCCGCGATCGTGCGGGCGACGCGGAGCACGCGGGTGTAGCCGCGGGCGGAGAGCCGCATCGCTTCGGCGGCCTGGGCGAGCAGCTTGCGGCCCGGCTCGTCGGGTTCCGCGACGGCCAGCGCGTCGCCATCGGCCTCGGCATTGGTGCGCACGGGCGTGTTCCGATAGCGCTGGGCCTGGATCGCGCGCGCTTCGGCCACGCGCGCGGCCACTTCGGACGAGCCCTCGGCGGGCGGCGGGAGCACCAGATCGGCAGCGGTCACCGGCTGCACTTCCACGTGCAGGTCGATCCGGTCGAGCAGCGGGCCCGAGACCTTGGCCTGATAGTCGGCGGCGCAGCGCGGCGCGCGGGCGCAGGCGAGCGCGGGGTCGCCAAGGTGGCCGCAGCGGCACGGGTTCATCGCCGCGACGAGCTGGACGCGCGCGGGGAAAGTGACGTGGGCATTGGCGCGCGCGACGCTCACCACGCCGGCCTCGAGCGGCTGGCGCAGCGAATCGAGCACCGCGCGCTGGAACTCGGGGAGCTCGTCGAGGAACAGCACGCCGAGGTGCGCCATGCTGACTTCGCCGGGCTTCACCTTGAGCCCGCCGCCGGTGAGCGCCGCCATCGAGGCCGAATGATGCGGGCTACGGAACGGGCGCGTACGGGTGAGCCGGCCGCCGCCCAGCGTGCCCGCGACCGAGCCGACCATCGACACTTCGAGCGCCTCGGCAGCGTCGAGCGGCGGGAGAATGCCGGGCAGGCACGAGGCGAGCAGCGACTTGCCTGCGCCGGGAGGCCCGATCATCAGCAGATTGTGCCCGCCGGCCGCCGCAATCTCGAGCGCTCGCTTGGCGGTCTCCTGCCCCTTGACCTGTGCGAGGTCCGGCCCCCGGCCAGGCTCCTCGGCCTCGCCGGCCGGCGCAGGGGGAAGCAGCTGGTTGCCCTTGAAGTGGTTGAGCAGTCCGATCAGGTCGGGCGCGGCGATCACTTCCACCTGCCCCGCCCAGCTCGCCTCCGGCCCCTGCGCGGCGGGGCAGACGAGGCCCTTGCCGATTTCCGCGGCATGGAGCGCGGCGAGCAGCACGCCCGGCGACGGCGCGATCCGGCCGTCGAGCGCCAGCTCGCCCACCACGACATAATTGGCCAGCGTCTCGGCATCGACCACGCCCATCGCGCCGAGCAGCGCGAGCGCCACGGCGAGATCGAAATGCGAGCCTTCCTTGGGCAGGTCGGCGGGCGAGAGGTTGAGGACGATGTGCTTGGGCGGCAACGACAGGCCGATCGCGGCCATCGCGGCGCGCACCCGCTCGCGGCTTTCGCCCACGGCCTTGTCGGGAAGCCCCACTACGACGAACTTGGGGACGCCGGGGAGCAGGCGGCACTGCACCTCCACCGCGCGCGCCTCCAGCCCCAGATAGGCCACCGTCGATACGCTCGAGCCCATGCGCTTTCCCCCCGAGACGCGAGCATAGCGCGATTCGGCCGTTGTGGAACGGATCGCCTCCGGAACGGATCAGCGTGCTGTCCCTGTCTTGCACAGGCAACACACGCTTCCCACATGTTCGCCCATGCTTCGTTCCAGCCATCCGCTGCTCCGCCCCGCGCTGCTGGGCCTCGGAATCGCCCTGATGCTTGCCGCGCCCCTGCTGGGCGTGCTGCCGGGACCGGGCGGGATTTTCGTCTTCGCGGCAGGGCTGATCCTGGCGCTGCGCAACTCGGTGTGGGCGCGCAAGCGCTTCGCCCGGCTGTGCAAACGCTATCCGAAGCTGGGTCATTACAGCGACCTAGCGCTGCGGCGACCGAGCTCGCGCCGCCGCCGCGCACGCGCCGAGGAGACCGCCACCGCCGGCCCCGGCAATGCGGATGGGGTGCGTTGACTTGCAGCGAACATGCCCCTATGGGCACCCGACACGCGGCCGTCCCTGTGGCGGCCCTTTTAGTTTTCAGATTCTCGAGGATGAGCGATGAAGCGGACCTTTCAGCCGAGCAACCTGGTGCGTGCGCGCCGGCACGGCTTCCGCGCGCGGATGGCGACCCCCGGTGGCCGCAATGTGATCCGCGCCCGCCGCGCCCGCGGCCGCAAGAAGCTGTCGGCGTAAAACCCGTCCAGCTCGCGCGGCTCACGCAGCGCAAGGACTATCTCGCGGCGAATGCGGGGAAGCGGGCACCCATGCCCGGCTTCGTCCTCATCGTGCGCGATCGTGGCGATGCCGATCCGGCGATTCGGGTCGGCATTACCGTATCCAGGAAGGTCGGCAACGCGGTGATCCGCAACCGGATGAAGCGCCGGTTCCGCGCGCTCGCCCGCGAAGTGCTGCCTGCCGCGGGCATTCCGGGCGCCGATCATGTGCTGATCGGGCGCAATTCGGGCATCGAGCGTCCCTTCGCCGACCTGAAGGCCGAGCTGACCAAGGCACTCGCGCGGGTGCGCAAATGATCGCCCGCCTGCTCATCCTGCTCGCACGCGGCTGGCAACTCGGTCCGTCGCTGATCCTGCCGCCCACCTGCCGCTACAGCCCAAGCTGTTCGGCCTATGCAATCGAGGCGCTTCGCCGCTATGGGGCGGCGAAGGGCGCGTGGCTCGCCGCCAGGCGGATCCTCCGCTGCCATCCATGGGGCGGGCACGGCTACGATCCCGTGCCTTGACGGGACTTTCCGGGGAACATCGGTGAAAGACGACCAGAAGAACTTCCTGATCTTTGCAGTGCTCGCCGCGCTCATCCTGTTCGGATGGCCGCAGATCATGCACTGGGTGTTCCCGCAGCAGCAGCCCGCGCCGACGAAGATCGAGGGCGGCAAGACCGAGGTCGTGCCCAACCCCGCAGCCGATCCCGCCGCCGATTCGGCCAAGGCGCTGCGCGACCGCCAGATCGTCCTCTCCGAGACCCCGCGCGTCGCGATCGACACGCCTGCGCTCAAGGGCTCGATCAACCTCAAGGGCGCGCGCCTCGACGACCTGGTCCTCACGCGCTACGCCGAGACGATCGACCGCAATTCGCCCCCGATCCGCCTGCTCTCGCCGGGCGGCGCGCCGGGCGCCTATTTCGCGCAGTTCGGCTGGCAGGGCGCCGGCGTGCAGGCGCCGGGCCCCGACACGATCTGGCAGGCGAGCGGGAGCAAGCTGACGCCGACCACCCCGGTCACGCTCAGCGCGCAGAGCCCCACCGGCCAGGTGTTCCGCATCGAGATCGCGGTCGACGAGAACTATATGTTCACGGTCAGCCGCAGCGTCGCCAACACGGGCGCCGCGCCGATCGCCGTCACGCCCTATGCGCTCGTCACGCGCGCCGAGAAGTCGGCCGACGTCGACCAATGGGCCGCGCACGTGGGCCCGATCGCCGTCGCCAACGGTTCCGCCAACTACATCAACTACAAGGACGTGGCCGGGGGTCAGCCCTTCGACACCGTCGGCGGCTGGGCGGGCTTCACCGACCATTACTGGCTGACCGCGGTGATCCCGGACCAGCGTCTGGCCGTGCGCATCCAGCATCGCACCACCCCGACGGGCGGCTTCCAGGCGGACTATCAGCTTGCCGAGCCGATCACCGTGCCCGCGGGCAAGAAGATCACCTACACCAGCCGCTTCTTCGCTGGCGCCAAGCAGGTCCGCCTGCTCGAGGCCTATCAGCGGGATCTGGGGATCGTGCAGTTCGACCGCGCGATCGACTGGGGCTGGTTCGGCATCATCGAGCAGCCGATCTTCTTCTACCTCGACTGGCTGGTCAGCCTCGTCAAGAATTTCGGCGTGGCGATCATCCTGCTGACGATCACGATCCGTCTGCTGCTCTTCCCGATCGCGCAGCGGCAGTTCGCCTCGATGGCGGCGATGCGCGCGGTTCAGCCGAAGATGAAGGCGCTCCAGGAGCGCTGGAAGGACGACAAGCAGCGCCAGCAGCAGGAGATCATGAAGCTCTACAAGGAGGAGAAGGTGAACCCGCTCGCGGGCTGCCTGCCGATGCTCCTCCAGATCCCGATCATGTTCGCGCTCTACAAGGTGCTGCTGCTCACGATCGAGATGCGCCACGCGCCCTTCTTCGGCTGGATCCGCGACCTTTCGGCCCCCGATCCGCTGACGCCGCTCAACCTGTTCGGGCTGCTCGACTTCACGCCGCCCTCGTTCCTGGCAATCGGCGTGATGCCGATCCTGCTCGGGGTCTCGATGTTCTTCCAGATGCGGCTCAACCCCGCGCCGATGGACGACATCCAGAAGCAGGTGTTCGCGATCATGCCGTGGATGCTGATGTTCCTGATGGCGCCGTTCGCGGTGGGCCTGCAGCTCTACTGGATCACGTCGAACATCCTCACCATCGGTCAGCAATGGCTGCTCTATCGCCAGCATCCGGTGCTGCGCGAGCCGGTGAAGAAGGAACCTGCGGCGGCGAAGAAGTGAGCGGTTTCGACGAGGACCGGATCGAGGCGGCGCGCAAGGTCTTCGCGGGGCCGGTCGCCTTCCTGAAGTCCGCGCCCGAGCTCCGGCACCTGCCCGATCCGGTGGTGCCGGAGGTCGCGTTCGCCGGCCGCTCGAACGTGGGCAAGTCGTCGCTGCTCAATGCGCTGACCAACCGCAACAGCCTGGCGCGCACCTCGGTGACCCCGGGGCGCACGCAGGAGCTCAACTTCTTCGAGGTGGGCGATCCCCTGCTCTTCCGCCTCGTCGACATGCCCGGCTATGGCTTCGCCAAGGCGCCCAAGGACGTGGTCCGCAAGTGGCGCTATCTGGTGAACGACTTCCTGCGCGGGCGGCAGGCGCTCAAGCGCGCACTGGTGCTCATCGACTCGCGCCACGGCATCAAGGACGTGGACCGCGAGATTCTCGACATGCTCGACGCTGCCGCCGTCAGCTATCGCATCGTGCTGACCAAGGCCGACAAGGTGAAGGCGACCGACCTTGCCGAGGTCCGCGAGCGCACTGCGGCCGAGGCCCGCAAGCGCCCCGCGGCGCACCCCGACATCCTCGTCACGTCGAGCGAGAAGGGCATGGGTATTCCCGAGCTTCGCGCCGCGGTGCTCGAAGCCGTCAGCTGAGCGCCCGCACCGCCGCGGCGGCACGATGTCTACAGGTGTTGACGACTCGGACGCTTTGCTCCTAGCCTCACCCGCAAGGGAGAGGTCGAATGGATCGCAACGGCGAAACCGATCACGCGCGCGAGCTCCACAACACGCTCGAATTCATCGGAATCCGCGCCCATGCCACGATGGTGGGGCTGCTCCAGCTCTCCGCCGAGCTGGTGCGCGCGGGCGTGCTGGACGACGCCGCGGTCCAGCGGATCAAGGATGCGATCTACAGCGAGGTCTCGCTGGCGCACAGCCGGGGCCATTATCGCGCCGAGTTCGAGGAGACGCTGCGCCGGCGCCTCGACGCGATCTTCCCCAAGGCGGGCGGCGAGCGTGCGACACGGGTCGGGGACGTGGACGACCTGCGCGCGGCGCTGGACGACCCGGACGCGCCGCGCGAATAGCCGCACGCGCTCGCCGGAGTTGATTGCCGAGGCTGGGTAACGTCGTTATCCCGGCGCGCATGAAGCTGATCATCGGCAACAAGGCCTATTCGTCCTGGTCGCTGCGCGGCTGGCTCGCGTGCAAGCATTCGGGGCTGCCCTTCGAGGAAGTGGTGGTCCCGCTCTACGATCAGGATTGGGAGCAGCGGCGCGAAGGCGACGAGTTCGCCCCCTCCTCGGGCAAGGTGCCGATCCTGTGGGACGGCGACGTGGTGGTGTGGGACAGCCTTGCCATCGTCGAGTACCTCAACGACAAGACCGGCGGCGAGCGCTTCTGGCCGAAGGACATGGCGGCGCGCGCGATGGCGCGATCGATGGCGGCAGAGATGCACTCCAGCTTCGCGGCACTCAGGCGCAAGCACAGCATGAACGTGCGCCAGATCTACGCGCCCAAGGCGCCCGACGCGGATGTGACGCAGGATCTCGCCCGGCTCGTCGAGCTCTGGGCGGAAGCACGCTCGCGCTACGGCGGCGCGGGCGATTTCCTGTTCGGCGCATTCGGTGCGGCGGACATCATGTTCGCACCCGTGGCGACGCGGATCGTCACCTATTCGCTCCCCGTCCCCCGCTTCGCCCAGGCCTATGTCATGGCGCTGATCGGCCATCCCTTCATGCAGGACTGGATCGCCAGCGCGCAGGAAGAGGATTGGGTCATCGAGCAGTTCGAGGCGCCCGCAGCGGGCTAGCGGATGCGCCTGGCCGGCCAGGGCGTGCCGTCCTTGTGCGTGTATCCGTCCGGCGTGAAAAGCATGTCGATGTCGGGGTATTCGCCGCCGGTATCGGGCCCGGCACCGATCGCGAGGAAGACGCAGTCGCCATCGCTGCGGTTCTGGAGGTGGTGGCCGTTGGGCTCTCCCTTCGGAAAGGCGACACAGTCGCCCGGGCGTAGCATCGTCTCGCCCGAATCGTCGACCAGCACCGCCTCCCCGGCGAGCATCACCACGAACTCGTCCTCGCTCCGGTGCCAATGTCGTTGCGACGACCAGGCGCCCGGCTTCAGCGTCACATGGCTCACGCCCATCTCGGTGAGCCCACCCGCGAGTGCGAGCCGGCGGTACCAGCGACCCTGCACCGCTGCGTCGAACGGGGCGGGATAGCCCGTCCTGTTCGTCTGCGGGATTGTATCGAGATCGAGCTTGGGCAATGCCGCCTCCGTCACATCAGGGAGGCATTGTGCCCGACGTCGTCGAACTAACCAAGGCGCTGATCGCCGCCGAGAGCGTCACCCCGGCCCGCGGCGCCGTCTTCGACGTGCTCGAGGCCGCGCTCGTCCCGCTGGGCTTCGCGGTCGAGCGCTTCGTCGCCGGCGAGGCGCCGGACGGGCCGGTCGAGAATCTGCTCGCGGTGCGCGGGACTGGCGGCACGCACTTCGCCTTCGCCGGCCATCTAGACGTGGTGCCTCCCGGCGCGGGCTGGACGAGCGACGCCTTCGAGCCGGAGGTGCGCGGGGACCTGCTCTACGGCCGCGGTGCGGTCGACATGAAGGGCGCGATCGCCGCCTTCGTCGCCGCGGCCGCGCGGGCCCCGGCCGACGCGGGTACGCTGAGCCTGATCATCACCGGGGACGAGGAAGGCCCGGCCACCTATGGTACGCAGAGCCTGATCGCACGCATGGCCGAGCGCGGGCTGCGACCCGATCTGTGCCTGGTGGGCGAACCCACGTCGCAGCATCGGCTGGGCGACATGATCAAGATCGGGCGCCGGGGCTCGACGGTGATCGACATCGAAGTGCGGGGCCGACAGGGCCACGTGGCCTACCCCCACCTCGCCGACAATCCGGTTCCGCGGCTCGTCCGCGCGCTCGCCGAAATCGATGCGATCGAGCTCGACCGGGGCAACGCATGGTTCCAGCCCTCGAACATCGAACCGCTCACGATCGACGTCGCCAATCCGGCGACCAACGTCATTCCCGGCGCCGCCCGCGCGCGCCTGTCGATCCGCTTCAACGACGCGCACAAGGGCGCCGATCTGATCGCGCGGATCGAGGAGATCGTCCGCCGCCACGCGCCCGACAGCGACGTGCGCGGGCGCGTCTATGGCGAGGCGTTCCTGACCGAGCCGGGGCGCCTTTCGTCGCTGATCTCCGGCGCGATCGAGGCGAAGCTGGGCGTGACGCCCGAGCTTTCGACCACCGGCGGCACGTCGGACGCGCGCTATCTGGTGAAGGTCTGCCCGGTGGTGGAATTCGGGCTGCTCAATGCGACGATGCACAAGCTCGATGAGGCAGTGGCGCTGGCGGACCTGACGGCGCTGACCGACGTGTATGAGGAAGTGCTGCGGCGGGTGTTCGCTTGAATAATCTTCCCCCGCCAGGGAGAGGATCAGGAGGTTAGGAAGCCGCGCGGCGCGGCTGGAAGGTGCGGGTCCAGTCGAGGAACTCGGCTTCGGCCATCGGCGGTGCCACGGCGTAGCCCTGGAGCACATCACAGCCGATCACGCGGAGCACGGCCGCCTGATCCTCGCTCTCGACGCCTTCGGCCACTGCCTGGCAGCCGAGGCCGTGGATCAACCCCACGATCGCCTGCGCGATGGTCCGTGCCTCGGGCTGGGCGACGACATGCTCGACCAGGCAGCGGTCGAGCTTCACCCGGTCGACCGGGAACTCGCGGAGTCGCGCGACATTGGAATAGCCGGTGCCGAAATCGTCGATGGCGATGCTGGCGCCGTCGGCGCGCAGCGCGGCGATCGCCTCCAGCACCTCGCTCGAGCAGTTCATCGCCAGCGTCTCGCTGATCTCGAGCTCGAGCAGCGAGGCGGGTGCACGCGCTGCATGCATCGCGGCGCGAAGCTGGCGGAAGAAGCCGGCATGGTCGATCTGGCGCGGGCTGATGTTGACCGCGAGCCGCTGCTCGATGCCGAGGCGGCCCCAGCGCGAGATGGTCTCGGCCACGCTCGTCACCACCCAGGCACCGATCTCGACGATCAGTCCGGATTCTTCCGCGCGCTCGATGAAGCTGCCCGGCAGCTTGACGCCGTCGCGGTGCCGCCAGCGCAGCAGCGCCTCGGCGCCGGTGATGCTGCCGTCGCGGGCGCTCACCTGCGGTTGGAAGACGAGCGAGAATTCCTCCTTTTCGACGGCGTCGCGCAGCTCGCCCTCGAGCTGCACCCGCTCCTCGATCCGCGCAGCGAGCGCGTCGGTGAAATGCTCGAACCGTCCGCGGCCCAGCGATTTGGCGTGATACATCGCGGCATCGGCGGCGCGCATCAGATCGTGGAGCGTCGCGCCGTGGCGCGGCCGCGTCGCCACGCCGATCGAGGCGCCGATCGACACCTGCTGATCGGCGAGCTCGAAAGGCTTGGAAAGCTCGAGCAGGATGCCGTGGCCGATCCGATCCGCCGCAGCGCGGCCCGCTATGCCAGGCGCGAACAGCGTGAACTCGTCGCCCGCGAGGCGTCCGACCAGCGGCACCTGTCGGTCTCCGGACTCCATCTTTTCGACCAGCCCGCGCAGGCGCGTCGCGACCATGCCGAGCAGCACGTCGCCCTGGGCGTGGCCGAGCGTGTCGTTGACCGATTTGAACCGGTCCAGATCGATGAAATAGAGCACCGCCCCGGCGTCGGGCGGCGACGCGGCGAGTGCGGCCTCGACGGTCTGGCGGAAATGCGTGCGGTTGGGCAGCCCGGTCACGGGATCGAACATCGCGAGCCGGCGGACATGATCGAAATGCGCGTGGAGCTGGCTGAACAGCGCATCCATCGCATCGGCGAGCTGGGGCACGCATTCGCGCACCTCGGCGGGAGTTCCGCCCTCGAGATCACCCTTGGCAGCGATCGCCATGCGCTCGATCGCTGCATCGATCGCCCCCGCGGTCGACGCCACGCTACGCTCCGCCGAGGCCCAGCTCAGCACGCCGCAGACGATCGCCGCGGTCAACGCCATCGCGGCGCTGCCAACCGTCACTCGCCCCGGCGAAACCGCGGCGAGCGCAAGGATGAACACCACCGCTCCGGCGCACACCGCGAATGCGATTGCGCGACTCTTGAGCGAAAATCCGTCCACTTCGACTGCCGATCCCCATCAGCCGGGCGCTGACGCGCCTTCGAGTTCAGCGGTCAGATGTCGCAGACAGAAGTTAAGAATTTCGGGAGATTTGCCCGCGTTCGCGGCGAAGCACGACATAAAGTGCGCCGGTGCCACCGTGCCGCGGATGCGCGCCGCGCACTGCCGCGATTCGATCGGCGTGGCGCGAGGCCGCGAGCCAGTCGCCCACCGCCGCCCGGATCGCGCCGCGCGCATGCGGGCGTTCCGACTCGGGCCGCGGCGGCTTGCCGGTGATCAGCAGCAGCACCCGGTCGCCGCGGCGGATCGCTGCGTCGAGTCCGCGGTCGAGGAGATCATAGGCCGAAGCGAGACTGTGGCCGTGCAGGTCGATGCTCGACTCGGGCGCCACCATCCCGCGCCCCAGTTTGCGGTCCCACGAGGCGTCGAGCGTCTGCGGCGGTTCCTTGCGTGGCGGTGCGGGCGGAGCCGGCGCAGTCGTGCGGCGCGGCTTCGGTGTGGAACGAGCCGGCTCGGCGCGCGCGGCGGGCGCCGGCGCGGCAGGCGCTTCGGGCGCAGGTGGGCGTGCGGGCACGCGGGCCGAGGCGAGCGGCTTCACGGTGGCGATCACGCGCTTCCAGAGCGCGGCTTCCTCGGGCGCGAGCGCGCGGACTCGGGAGCCGGCTCCCCGGCCGCTCACGGTACCGGGGCGGCGGCCACCAGCCGCGCCGCCGCTGCCCGGGGCAGCAGCAGCCACGCCGTTCCGCGCGCCGACATGCCGCCTGCGATCGCACGCGCATCGTCGCCCGCGCCCCAGAAGGTATCGAAGCGGTTGGCGCCCTTGATCGCGCCGCCGGTGTCCTGCGCGACCCAGAGGCCCGTCGCATCGGTGCGGTCCATCGAGAGGAACACGGGGGCGCCGAGCGGCACGAATTTCGGATCCGCAGCCACTGTCGTCCAGCCGGTCACGGCATAGCCCATCGCGCCGAGCGGGCCGGCGCCGGTCAATTCCTGGAAGAAGACGAAGCTCTTGTTCTCGCGCATGATCGCGCGGCCTTCCTCGGGATGCTCGCGCAGCCACGCGACGATGCCCTGCATCGACGCCTGGCCGGGGCCGAGCAGTCCGCGGTCGCGCATCAGCTTGCCGATGCCGGTATAGTCGCGGCCGTTCTGCCCGGCATAGCCGATCCGCATCACGCCGCCGTCGGGCAGCCGCAGCCGGCCCGAGCCCTGGACCTGGAGGAAGAATATCTCGATCGGGTCGGCCGCCCATGCGATCACCGGCGCCCGGCCCTGAAGCGCGCCCTCCTCGATCGCGGTACGGTCGAAATAGGGGACGAAGCTCCTGCCGTCGACGCGGCCGCGGATGCGCTTGCCCTTGAGCTCGTCCGAGAAGAGGCCAAGGTCGGCTTCGACCAGGTCGGTGGGGATGCCGTAGATCGGCACTTCATAGCCCGGCCGGCGCTCGTGCGAGCCATGGATCTCGGGCTCGTAATAGCCGGTGGCGAAGGCCCTGCCGTCGCCGACCTGCACCGCGGCGAACTGTTCGGCGAAGAACCGGCGGGCGTCGCGCGCGGGCCAGCTGGCCGCGGCCTGGCACGCCGGCGCCCAGTCGGCGCCGCGCGTAAGGCCGCTCGTATCGGTGCGGCGCTGGAGCCCCGGGCAGCTCAGCCGGAACGCCGCGAGCGCGCGCTCGGCGGCTTCCTGCGTGATGGGAAGCTGGTCGATCGCGGGCCCGGCGACGGCGCCGGCCGCGGCGGCGGTGGTCGCCCCTGCGGCAACGGCGGGAGCCGGCGCAGGCGGCAGCGGCGTAGCGGCCGTCGGCTGGCGCGCGGGCAGGTTTGCGGGCGTCTCGGGGAGCGAAGAAGGACGCGGCGTGGGCCGCGGCGCCGGCCTGGGAGTCGGCGACGGCGCGGGTCGCGTGGCCGGAGCGTTGGGCTGGGCGGGCGGCACTATCCCCGACGAGCAGGCCCCGAGCAATGCGAGCGCAGCGACGCCGCCAAGGCGCGCGGGCGCGCCTCCCCCCAAAACGCGCATCAAGCCGCTCTCCCTTATGCTTCGTCCGTCTCGACCAGCTTCCAGTTGGGGTCGTCGCTGCGCAGGTTGCGCGCGAAGGTCCAGATGTCGTGAGTCGCGACCGCGTCGCTCAGCGAGCCGGCGACGACATTGCCGTCCTGATCGCGCGTCACCGCCGCGATGTCGGCATCGAAGCGCACTGCGATGCGTGCGGTGCGGCCCTCGACCGAAGCCTCGGCGATCGACGCGCGTTCGATCGTGATCAGGCGGTTGTCGAGCACATGGCCCGCTTCCTTGCGGGCGCGGATCGCCTCGGCGAAGGCATTGCGCACATCGTCCTCGACCAGCCAGGCCAGCGTCTCCTCATCGCCCTTCCAGAAGGCTTCGAGGATCATGCGATAGGCAGCCTTGGAGCCGTCGACGAACTGGGCGACGTCGAAGCTCGAATCGGCAGCGACCACGGCGCGCAGGCCGTTCTCAGCCCCCGCCTCGATCACGCGGCCGCTGGTCTCGCGAACCTCCGGCTTCAGGTCGATCGTACGCGGCAGCGGTGCCGCAGCAACGCGCTCCTCGGCCGGCTTGGGAAGCGGCTGCTCATGGCCCGTGCGCTTGCCCAGCACCGAATAGAGTCGGAACGCCAGGAAACCGGCCACCATCGCGAACAGGATTACGTAGAACACTGAGCCTCCGAAGCTTTGCATCAGTACATAGGCCTTTGCGTCGCCGGTTTCAAATGGCGCCGCCCGCCGCCGATTGAACTGCCGCGACGCCCCTGCTAGGCGCGCATTCGAACCAACGCGCCACATGCGCGAAACTTTCCGATCAACGAGGAATCTTCGATGGCAGAGAACGACACCCCCGCCGAATTCGGCGAACCCGCAGGCAACGGCGCGGACAATGCTCCGGCCGCGGGGGTGATCTCGCAATATGTGAAGGACTTCTCCTTCGAGAACCCCAATGCCCCGGCGATCTACCAGTCGCAGGTCGCGCCGGCGATCGACGTCCAGTTCAACATCGGCTCGGGCCAGGTGGGCGAGGACGTCTATGAGGTGGTCCTC
>DATLJJ010000544.1:0-5480 GCA_035538975.1 Sphingomonas sp.
CGACGATGCGCCCGGCCGTGACGCCGACTTCCACTTCGGCCGGCCCACCCGGCAGGTGCACGCGCCCGCCCTTCAGCTTGAGATCGACGCTCGCCATAATCGCCTCTTCCGTCCGAACCGCCCGCCTCCTACCTGTTCGGCATGAGCGATACCAGCCCAGGCACCTGGCTTTCCGACCGCGCCCTGATCCGTATCGCGGGCGAGGACGTCCGCGGCTTCCTCCAGGGGCTCGTCACTCAGGACCTCGCGCAGGTGACGCCGCAAACGCCGCAATGGGCGGGGCTGCTCACGCCGCAGGGCAAGGCGTTGTTCGACTTCCTGCTGTGGGTCGACGCCGATCCGGACGCAATCCTGATCGACTGCGAAGCCACGCAGCGCGACGCGCTGATCCGCCGCCTCTCGATCTATCGCCTGCGCCGGCCGATCACGATCGAGGCGGCAGAGGGCGGAGTCCATTGGTCCCTCGAAGGCGAACGTGGCGTTCCCGACCCCCGGCTCGCCGCGCTCGGCCGCCGCTGGCTAGGCCCAGCCGACGGCGTCTCCGCGAGCGGCTGGCGCGCGCATCGGCTCGCGCTGGGCGTCACCGAAGGCGCGGAGGAGCTGGGTCAGGACAAGACGCTGTGGCTCGAATGCAACGCAGCGGAGCTGGGCGGCGTCAGCTTCTCCAAAGGCTGCTATGTCGGCCAGGAGAATACCGCGCGCATGCATTATCGCGCGAAGGTGAACCGCCGGCTTGTGGTGGCTCCGCTCGGCGAGCCCGGTGAACGCACGCGTGCTGCCTATCCGGAGCTTGGGCTGATGGTCGAGCTGCGCCGCGTCGAGACGCTCGGGGACGCACTCGTTCCCGAATGGCTCGCTTCCGCGCTCGCAGCAGCCGAAAGCTGACGCAGGTCGTCAACTTTCGCGGACGGCCTGAGCGAACGCGCGCACGATCTCCTCGCGGCGATTTTCCCAGTCGCGCAGCCCCCAATGCGCAGAGACCTCCAGCCCGACGATCGGATCGGCGCGCGTGCGCACCGTCGCGAGGGGAAGCTCCCTGTGCGTTTCGGCGCACAGGAAGACACAGACGTTGGGGCAGGTGGGATCATCGTCCGGCTCGTCGAGCACGACTGCGAGCCGTTGGCTCGTCAGCCTTACCAGCGAGCCGACGGGGAAGACGCCGAGCATCGACCGGAACGCACGCAGTACGCGCGGATCGAAATGTCCCGCCGTGCCCGTCATCCAGTCGAGCGCGGCGCCCGGTGACCAGCTCTCCTTGTAGGAGCGGCTGGAGGTGACGGCGTCGTAGACGTCGCACACCGCGGCCATGCGTGCGTAAATGCTGAGCGACTGCGCCGATATGCCTGACGGATAGCCGCTTCCGTCGATGCGCTCATGGTGATGGAGGCACACGTCGAGTGCGATCTCGGATTCGATTCCGGATTCGCGCAGCAATTCATGGCCGCGGACGGTGTGCTCCTGGACCAGCGCATATTCCTCGAAATCGAGCGGTCCCGGCTTGTCGAGCAGCGCCACGGGCACGCGCGCCTTGCCGACGTCGTGGAGCAGGCCGGCCAGCCCGATCTCGCGCGTGAGCGCGGGATCCAGGCGCAGTTCCTGCCCCAGCGCAATCATCAGCCCGCAGACCGCGATCGAATGGAGATAGGTATATTCGTGGCGCTCCTTCATCCGCGTCACGCCGGGAAGCGCAGTCGGGCTGCGGCCGACCGAGGCTGCAATCGCAGCTACCACCGGCTCAAGGTCGGCGGAATTGATCTTCCGCCCGAAGCGGATGTCGGTGAACGCGGAGATGACCGCTCCGCGCGCTGTCGAAAGGATCTCCCTGGCGCGTTCGCGTTCGGTGGCCAGCCCGGCAGGTCGGCTGCGGAGATGCAACCGCTCGGTCTTGATCGGCGCGGCAGCCTGCCGTTCCGGCGGCTGCGGCACGGCCGGCGTCGTAAGGTCGCGCCAATCGTCGCTGTTCAGGCTGTTCGCCGCAGCCCTTGGTTGCGCTGCGTACCGATCCTGCATCCCGCTCGCTGCTCCGAATGTTCGCACCCGAAGGTCCAGATCGGAGACAATGCCGCGGTAAAGTTAATTTGAGTTTTACTTGGAGCCGGCATTACCACCTCCGAAAGCGGGTAGTTTGGGCAAGCACGTCGGATATGGGCGACGCTGCCAGCCGACCCGCCCTACCTTCACGTCACAAAGAAAAAGGGAGGCCGGTTTCCCGACCTCCCCAATTCAGTTCCGAAGAACGTGCGTGGCTTACTGGCCCGAACCCGGACCGTAAGTGATTTCCACGCGACGGTTCTGCAGCTCGCGGACGCCGTCGGCGGTCTCGACGCGCGGGCGGCTTTCGCCGAACGCCTGGGTCGTGATCACACCGTCGGAGATGCCGCGGGCGGTCAGGTACGCCTTCACCGAGTCAGCGCGGCGCTGCGAGAGCCCGACGTTGTAGCTCGCCGGACCCGAACGGTCGGCGTGGCCCGCCAGCATGACCTGCGAGTTACCGCAGTTCTGGTAGTTGCTGATGGCGTTGTCGAGGATGCTCGCGGCCTCCGGCGTGATGTCCGACTTATCCCAGTCGAAGAACACGATGTACGGTCCGGGCGTGCAGACCACCGGCGGCGGGGTCGGCGTGGGCTCCGGCGTCGGAGTCCAGGTCGGCGTCGGGGCCGGCTCCGGCGTGGGTTCCGGCTCCGGCGGTGCGCCGAAGTTGAAGACCAGACCACCCAGGATGCTGTGCGAACGGAAGCGGCCGAACCACTCGCGGCCAGCCGTATCGACAACCGTCACGCCCGGGGCGTTGAAGAAGCGATACTTCAGCGACACGTCGATGTTGTCGGACAGCGGCGCGCGGATGCCCGCAATCGCCTGCCAGGCCACGACCGTATCCGAGTCGTCGAGGAAGTCGCCAGCGGTGGTCAGGCCGATGCGATGCTTCACACGCGCAATGCCGAGGCCGGGACCGACGAAGCCCTGGACGCCATCGTCATCGCCGAAGTCCCAGAGGCCATTGACCATGAAGCTGAGCGCCGACGAACGGCCGCCCGCATAGTCAAAGGTGCCCGGACCCACCGCGGGTCCACCGACGACCGGAGTGGTCGTGCCCGAACGGAGCGCATCGACGTTGGCCGAGCGATAGCCGACTTCCGCTTCGAGGCGGAACACGCCGAGGTCGTAACCGACGACGGCATCGGCATCCCAGCCGGGCTTCTTGTGGTCGACAGTCGCGACGTCGATCAGGCCGCCGACATCGAAATCGATGTCCTCGACGAGCATGGTGCCGCCTTCGACACCCACATACCACGCATCGTCGCGGGCGAGGGCGGGCGTGCTCAGCGCGGTCGTCGCAAGTGCCAGAGTAACGGCAAGCTTCCGCATCTTAATCCCCTTTCTTGGTTGTCACTACGGACAGCGAAAAACTCACTACCGAAACGAAAGTTTCCGCGCAAGCGCACAAATCCGCCACTGTTGCATTATCGTCACAGTCTAATCACTCTCGATCAACCCGTGCGAACGCAATGCTTCCAGTACCGCAACGATCGCGTCTCGCGCTTCGCCATCAACCACCGTGCCTCCGGCCGGTTCCGGGATGGGCGACCCCTGCGCCCCAACCACTTGTTGTCCCTCGACAAATAGTTTTCCGTAAGTTCCGCCGATCCGCCATTCGCCCTCGACAAAAAGCGCAAAGCCCACCGGCGTGCCCAGCCACAGCCGCATGCCTTCGCGCGGCGCGAGAAAGCGCCAGCCCGCGTCGGTCCAGCCCGCCACTTCGTTTCCGTGCCCCACCCAATCGCCGGTGGGTGCAGCACCGACGAGCCAGCACTGGCCGGGCGCCGGCGCAGCGGGCGGCGTGTCGAGCGGGCCGGCGGCTGCCCCCTGTACGGCGATGTCGAGCCGGATCAGGGCCTCGTTGTGAAACATCTCCTTCTGCGCCTGCCCTGGCTCGAGCAGCGGCAGCGCGAGACGGGGAGTCGGATCGGTCATCAGCTTTCTCCTGTCGCAGGTACGATCATCGCAGCGGCGGGTGACAGGCCGCGCGCGCCGATCTGGCGCACCTCGACCCTCGCTCCGGCGACCCGCTCGGCGCCGGTGAGCCGGGTGAGAGCCTCGGCCGTTTCCTCGATGCGTTCGCCCGCGGCAGTGGAGATGGTTATGCGGTAGCGCTCCGCCTCTTCGCCGAGTGGCGCGTCGACACCATCGATCCAGCCCCAGCCTGTACGGCTGCGCCGCACCCAGCGCAGCTCGCCTCCGTCAGGCGAGCGCGCCAGCCTCAACTGCGCCGGAGCGAGCGGCAGTACCGAGACGCCGGTGATCGCACTCTCTGCCTCGGCCGCCGTTTCGTCGCCGGAGCCCTGCGCGAGCAGCCGGACCGCACCGCCAAGCGCCGCAGCGGGCAGATCGAGCACGGCGAGAGCATCGCCGCGCAAGAGCACGAATCGGTCGCCGGGCGCCTGCGTGCCCGCCGCAACTTCGGTGCCGCGGCGCCCGCGCCACAGCCCGCCAAGCCGCCAGCGATTGCCACCGACCGGCTCCGCGCGCGCGAACTGAAAGAGTTCGTCACCCGCCATCGCCAGATTGGCACCCGCGGAGAGCGCCGCATCATCGGCATTCGAAAGCAGCATGTCTTCATGCGCCAGCTCCACTTCGATCACGTTGCGGCGATCGGCGAGCGTCGCTGCTGCCCGTTCCGGCGGTACGATCAGCGTGCCCATCACCGCTGGTGCAGCCGTGCAGCCGGCTTCGCTCCAGCTGCGCCCGTCGTCGCTGCTGAGCAACAGCGCGGCACTGCGCCAGCCGGGCTGGCTTCCCGCAGCTGCTATCGCGAGCCGCGGGGCCTGCGCCGGCATGTCGCCCAGGGGAGGGAGTTCGAAGGCGTGAAGGATCGTCGCTCCCGTGCGCCGGTCGGGCGCGCCGAGCACGCGTCCGGAGCTCGCAGGGGCAGGCATGGGCGCGGCTGCGATGGGCACGCATTCGAGCGCGACCACCATATGCTCGAGCGACCAGCGCGCGACGCGCCACATGCCGGGCGCGTCGGCGATCGTCACCCGCTCGCCGGGCCGGATCACGATGCCGCGCCACGGCAAAGTGACCGTCCTCCGCTCGCGTTCGCGCTCGAGCTTCGCCAGAGCCGCCTCGGCAATCGCCTTGGCTCCCGACCCGTCGATCGAGGCGGGCAGTTCGAACCGTGCCTCGCGCATCCCCGATCCGGGCCGCGCAGCGCGCTGGACGCCGATCTGGTGATCGCGGGCGGGGTCATAATGGCTGAGCGAGAGGCTCAAAGGCACGCTCTCCGCCGCCGCGATCGCACGTTCCTCGCGCGCGCGCCCTTGTGACGCGATTCGCTCGTCCGTCAGCACCGTCGACGGACCAGCGCCAGCCACCAGCGTGAGCCTCGCACCTTCGTCACGGAACCATCCGGCAGTCGCTCCAGCGAGCGTATCCACGACTGCGCGCACGCTGGTTCCCTGCGCGGAGAAGCCTGCCAGCGCGGG
>DATLJJ010000545.1:0-1614 GCA_035538975.1 Sphingomonas sp.
CCAGTGAGATTGAACTGATGCTGCCGTGGCACGCGGCTGGCACGCTGAATCCGCGCGATGCCCGCCGTGTCGAGGAAGCGCTGGCGCGCGATCCCGAACTTGCCAAACAATATGCCGCGATCCGCGGCGAGTATGAAGAGACCATCCATCTGAACGAGAGCCTGGGTGCGCCGTCGGCGCGCGCAATGCAGAAGCTGTTCGCCGCGATCGATGCCGAGCCGGCACGGGCGGCCGGCTCGCTGCCGCTGTCGGCGCGCATCGCTGTCTTCTTCGCGAGCCTGTCGCCGCGCACGCTGGCCTGGTCGGCGAGCCTCGGCGCAGTCGCGCTCGTGCTGCAGGCCGGGATCATCGGCGCGGTGCTGATGAAGAACCAGCCGGCGACCTTCCAGACGGCCTCGCTCTCGACCAGCGCGCCGATCACGCGTGAGCTCGGCAGCGCGGCCGCGCCGGCGCGCGCGCTGGTACGCTTCACGCCGGAGGCGCGCGTCGCCGACATCACCGCACTGCTCGACAGCTACCAGGCTTCGATCATCGGCGACGCGAAGGGCGGCATGTTCCGCCTCCAGTTCGACAAGGCGATGAACCAGGACGAACTCGCTTCGCTGCTCGGCAGGATGCAGCGAGAGAAGTTCGTCAACCTCGCCGTCGCGGCGCCCTAGGCGCGCCGCTCAAGCCGATGACGGGCCAGTCCAAGACGAAGGTACGCGCCGTGGCCTACGGTTCGTCGGTCGGAGCCGCGCTTCTGGTCGCCGCCTGCCTCGGCTTCGACGTGGCGCAGGCGCAGGCGATCATGCGAACGCCAACGATCAGCGTTCCCTCGCGCACGCCGACCATTTCTCCGAGCATTGCCCCGCGGGTCAGCCCGAATGTGGCTGCGCGTGCCGTCAGCGTCGATCGCGGCCCGCGAACGATGGCGACCATTCCCAATGCCACGACGTCGCGCGTACGGCCGACGACGCCGGTGCTGCCCCATGCGCGCTACTCGCCGAACCTCTATCCGGCCTGTACCGCTCCCCATCGCGCGGCCGACGGCGAATGCACTGGCCAGTCGAATGCAGGCGGCGAGGGCGCGGGCAAATCAGCCAAGAAGAGCGCCGGCAAGGGGCGTGGCAACAACACGCCGGCCGTGGTCACCTCTCGCAGCATTGCCGGCGAATTCGTCGCCGAGATCGACGGTGCGCTGTCGACGGCCGAGGCCGACGAGTTGGCGCGTCGCCACGGCCTGACTCGCGTCGCTTCCGAAAATTTCCCGCTGATCGGGGCGACGTTCGGCCTGTTCCGTATCACTGACGGCCGGCCGTACGAGACGGTGCGGCGCGAATTCGCCGCGGACGCCAGCGTGCGCTCGCTCCAGCCGAACTTCCGATATGCGCTCCAGGACCAGAAATCGTCGCGGACGACCGAGGGAGATCCTGCGCAATATGCGCTGACAAAGCTTCGGCTGCCGCAGGCGCATACGCTGGCGCAAGGCGCCAATGTCACAATTGCCGTGATCGATTCCGGGATCGACACCAGGCATCCCGAACTCGCCAATTCCATCGCCGACAATTTCGACGCGCTCGGCAGTGCCGAGGGGCCGCACGTCCACGGCACCGGCATCGCCGGGGCGATCGC
>DATLJJ010000546.1:0-9253 GCA_035538975.1 Sphingomonas sp.
GATCGCTACTGCCAGAGGCAGCGTCACGCCCGAAACGGCCACCGGCACGCCGATCTTGCTCGATCCCTCGACCATCACCGGCAGTGTTGCGAGCGATGACTGGGTGCTGATCGCGACCGCCTGGCTGGGGAGCACGGCGCGCGCGAAATGCAGGAAGCGCAGACGGCCGCCGATGACCGCAGCGGGATAAGCGAACAGCGACACCGCCAGTCCGACTGCGGACACGATAAGGATATAGTGGATCAGCGCGCCGAAAGCGCCCGTGCCCGCCTTGGCACCGACGACGAAGGCGAGCGCGAACACGCCCACCGGGCCGACCCACAATACCCAGTCGATCACCACCAGCATCACGTCGCGCAGTGCGATGAAGAAGCCGGTCATCGTCCTGCGCATGGCCTCGTCGACGCGGGTGAGCGCAAAGGCGAAGATCAGCGCGAAGATGATGAGCGACAGAAATGCATTCTCTGCTGCGGCCTTCACGATGTTGGCCGGAATGATCGCGGCGAGGAATTCGCCCATCGGTGGCATCGGGCCGATCTGCCCGACACCGGTGAGCGCCGCACGCAGGCTCGCGGCCGATTCCTGCGGCAGCGGAAACAGCTTGAGGAAGAGCGGAGTCAGCAGCGCTGCCGCGACCGCCGACAGGAACATCAGCACGCTGTAGAGCGCAATGGCGCGTCCCGCGAGGCGGCCGGCCTGCGCGGCCTCGGTCGTCGCGGCGACCCCGGTGATCAGCAGGGCGACGACCAGCGGCACGATCGTCATCTGCAGCCCATTGAGCCATGCCTGGCCGATCGGCTGCGCGACATTCGCCGCGGCGAGGGCGGTGGCCGGCGCATAGGCGGCGAGCAATGCGCCGATGGCAAGGCCGGCGATCAGCGCAAGAAGGATGCGGGTAGGTTGCGACATGCTCGCCCTTTATGGTTTTGGCCGCTATCACTGCGGGCACGAAACGCCACAAGGGCGCGAACAGGCAGGGCATGGCAAGAAAATATTTCGGTACTGACGGAATCCGCGGGACGACCAACCTCGGCGCGATGACCGCAGCGATGGCCATGAAGGTCGGCATGGCGGCCGGCGCGCACTTCCGCCGCGGCGATCATCGGCATCGCGTGGTGATCGGCAAGGACACGCGGCTTTCGGGCTACATGCTCGAGAACGCGATGGTCGCAGGCTTCACCAGCGTGGGCATGGACGTGGTGCTGCTGGGCCCGATGCCCACGCCGGCGGTGGCGATGCTCACCCATTCGATGCGCGCCGATCTGGGCGTGATGATCTCGGCCAGCCACAATCCCTTTGCCGACAACGGCATCAAGCTGTTCGGCCCCGACGGCTACAAGCTTTCCGACGAGGACGAGCTGGCGATCGAGGCGCTGATCGAGGGCGAGGTGCCGCTCGCCGCATCGGGCGACATCGGCCGCGCGCGGCGCGTGGAGGATGCCCGCGGGCGCTACATCCATTTCGCCAAGTCGACCTTCCCCGAGGATCTGACGCTCGACGGGCTCAAGATCGTCGTCGATTGCGCCAATGGCGCCGCCTATCAGGTCGCTCCCTCCGCGCTCTGGGAGCTGGGGGCGGACGTGATCGCGATCGGCGTCACCCCCAACGGCAAGAACATCAACGACGGCGTCGGTTCGACCGCGCCCGACACGCTTTGCCAGACGGTGGTTGCCTCGGGCGCGCACATCGGCATCGCGCTCGACGGCGATGCCGACCGGCTGATCGTGGTCGACGAGACCGGCCATGTCGTCGACGGCGACCAGCTGATGGCGACCATCGCCGGTGGCTGGGCGCGGCAGGGACGGCTCGCGGGCGGCGGGCTCGTCGCGACGGTGATGTCCAACCTCGGGCTGGAGCGACATCTGGCGGCTCAGGGGCTGGGGCTGGTGCGCACCAAGGTGGGCGACCGCTATGTGCTCGAGAAGATGCGCGCCTCCGGCTACAACGTCGGCGGCGAGCAGTCGGGCCACATCATCCTTTCGGACTATGCCACCACCGGCGACGGGCTGGTCGCCGCATTGCAGGTGCTCGCCGAGATCGTGCGGGCCGGTGCGCCGGCGAGCGAAGTGCTCCGCCGCTTCGAGCCGCTGCCCCAGTTGCTCAAGAACGTCCGCTTCAAGGGCGGCAAGCCGCTCGAGGACGCGCACGTCAAGGAAGTCATCGCGGCCGCCGAGGCCGAGCTCGACGGCAAAGGGCGGCTGGTGATCCGGCCCTCGGGCACCGAGCCGGTGATCCGCGTGATGGCCGAAGGCGACGATCGCGGCCAGGTCGAGGCAGTGGTCGACCGGGTGTGCGACGCGGTGCGCGAGGCGGCTGCCTGATGCTCGAGATGCGCCCCGATTGCGAACGCTGCGGCGTGGACCTGCCGGCCAATGCGCACGGCGCCTTCATCTGCTCGTTCGAATGCACCTTCTGCGCCGACTGCGCGGACGCAGTCGACGAGCGGTGCCCCAACTGCGGCGGCGAGCTGATGGATCGTCCCACCAGAGTTGGTAAGGCGCTGGAGCGCAACCCGGCGTCGACGGAGCGTAAGTTCAAGGGGTAGCCAGTGACTCCGCGTATCCTGATCATTGCGGGCTCGGATTCGGGCGGCGGCGCCGGAATCCAGGCCGACATCAAGACCGTCACCATGCTCGGCGGCCATGCGATGACCGCGATCACGGCGCTCACCGCGCAGAACACGCTGGGGGTGACAAAGGTGCACCCCGTGCCCACCGACATGGTGCTGGCGCAGATCGACGCCGTGGTGAAGGACCTGGGCGTCGACGCAGTCAAGATCGGCATGATCGGCTCGGCGCGCACCGCGCTGGCGGTGGCGGAAAGGCTGGGCGAGCTGCCCGGCGTGCCGGTGGTCTTCGATCCGGTGATGGTCGCGACCAGCGGGGCGACGCTCGCCGACGAGGCGACAATCGCCGCCTTCGAGCGGCTGATGGACCGCGCTACGGTCACCACCCCCAACCTGCCCGAGCTCGAGGCGCTCGGCCGCGATCCGCACGAACTCGTCGCTGCGCACGGCTGCGCGGTGCTGGTGAAGGGCGGGCACGGCACCGGCCCACAAGTGACCGACCGGCTCTATTCGACCGACCCCGAGGATCCGCCCGAGATCGAGTGGAGCGACCCGCGGATCGAGAGCGAAGCGACGCACGGCACCGGCTGCACGCTCTCCTCCGCGATCGCGTGCGGGCTGGCGCAGGAATGGGATCTGCCCGCGGCCGTCACGCGTGCGCGCCGCTTCGTGCGGATCGCCATGCGCGAGGCGCCGGGAATCGGCCGCGGCCATGGGCCGATGGGGCAACAGGCGGTGCGGCTCGATCTCAACACGAGCTTCTTCGAGCCGATGCTCAACCAGGTCACGGTGCCCGCGCAGGATCTGGCGGCGAGCGAGCGCTTCTATCGGCTGCTCGGGTTGCGGCAGGTCGTCCGCGCCAGCCCCCGCTACGCGCGCTTCGAAACCGAGGGCGGGGCTACCTTCTCGGTCGCGACCGAAGGCTATGCCGCGCCGGTGGTCTATTTCGAATGCGGCGACCTCGACGTCACCGTCGCCTATCTGCAGCAGCAGGGCGTAGCCTTCGAGCAGGAGCCGAAAGACGAGCCCTGGGGCTGGCGCGAGGCGCGGCTGAGGGATCCGGCGGGCAATTCGATTCGTCTCTATCAGGCTGGCGAGATGCGCCGCTTTCCGCCATGGCGGCTCGATCATGCCTGACCTCAAGTTCGAGCGGAAATACAAGCGGCTCCACAAGGGGCCGGTCGCGGGCGTCGACGAGGCGGGACGCGGGCCGCTGGCGGGACCGGTGGTGGCTGCCGCCGTGGTGCTCGATCCGCGCCGCATTCCCGAAGGCATCGACGATTCGAAGGTGCTGACCGCCGCCCGGCGCGAGCGGCTGTGCGCCGAACTGCTCGCCTGCGCGCAAGTGGGCGTGGGAATCGCGAGCGTCGAGGAGATCGACACGCTCAACATCTTCTGGGCCTCGATGCTGGCGATGACGCGCGCGGTCGAGGCGCTCGGCTTTCGGCCCGCTTTCGTGCTGGTCGACGGCAACCGCTGTCCCGACTGGGATCACCAGAGCCACGCAGTGGTGGGCGGCGACGCGCTGTGCCTGTCGATCGCCGCGGCCTCGATCGTCGCCAAGCACAAGCGCGACTGCATGATGGACGAGCTGGACGTGCTCCATCCCGGCTATGGCTGGCGTTCGAACAAGGGCTATTCGGCCAAGGTGCATCAGGAGGCGTTGCGGGTGCTCGGGCCCACGCCGCACCATCGCCGCAGCTTCGGCCGCGTCGCGCAGGCGGAGCTCGACTTCGGCCCCGTCGTCAGCGCCGCCGAATAGTCAGCCGGGCACGAGCCGCAGCAGCCGCCCGGTGGCGGTATCCTCGAGCACCCAGAGCGCGCCGTCGGGGCCCTGCTCGACTTCGCGGATGCGCCGGCCGAGCGCGATCCGCTGGACCTCGGACGCACTGCCGGTGGTGAAGCGCACGCGGACGAGTCCCTGGCTCACGAGGCCGGCGATGATCGCGTCGCCGCGCCAGTCGGCGAAGAGGTTGCCGGTGTAGATCGCCATTCCGCCCGGCGCGATCACCGGAGTCCACCACGTCAGCGGCGCCACATAGCCGTCGCCGGGGGCATGGTCGGGGATGGGCGAGCCGTCATAGTTGCTGCCGTTGGAGACATTGGGCCAGCCATAATTGCCGCCGCGCACGATCAGGTTGAACTCGTCGCCGCCCAGGGGCCCCATCTCGGTCTCCCAGAGCTGGCCGGCCGCGTCGAACGCCAGCCCATAGGGATTGCGATGGCCGAGGCTCCAGATTTCGGGGCGGGCGCCTGCGGTGGCGGCGAAGGGATTGTCGGCGGGAACGCTGCCGTCGTCGTTGAGCCGCACGATCTTGCCGAGCGTGTTGCCCATGGCCTGGACCTGGTTCACCTGCCGCCGGTCGCCGGCGGTGACGAACAGCTTGCCGTCGGGCGCGAAGGCGATGCGGCCGCCATATTGGCCGGTGTCGGAGACCTTGGGCGTCTGGCGCCACAGCACCGTGACGCTGCCCAGCCGCGGTCCGGCCGCGTCCTCGACCAGCGTGCCGCGTGCGACTGCCAGCCCGGCGCCGCCCGTCCCGGGCTCGGCGTAGCTGAGGTAGACCAGCCGGTTGGCCGCGAAATTCGGGTGGAGCGCGACGTCGAGCAGCCCCCCCTGCTCGGCATAGGAGACGGCAGGCACGCCGCCGAGCGGGGCCGACTTGTCGCCCGACTGGGTGACGAGGCGGAGCGTGCCCGGCTTCTCGGTGACGAGCATCCGGCCGTCGGGGAGGAAGACCATCGCCCAGGGCCAGGAAAAGCTCGCGACCGCAGTCGACTGGACGCTCGCGATCGGCGTCGGCGTCGGCGTCGGCGTGGGGGAGGGGGCAGGAGAGGGGCTGGGCGAGGGTGCGGGACCCGGCGCAGGGGTGGGTGAGGGCGTCACCATGCCGCCGCCGCCGTTTCCGCCACCGCCATTGCATGCCGCGAGCGCCATCAGCGCCGCGCCTGCCGTCCACGCGAATCCTCGCATCGCATTCTACTCCCTGAACGGGGAGATCACCCCGCGGGAGTCAAACGCAGCAAGCGCCCCTGGGAGCCGTTGCCGCCGTCCTCGAGCAGCCAGAGCGCGCCGTCGGGGCCCTGCTCGACCTCGCGGATGCGCGCGCCCATCGGCCATTGATCGCCCTTTTTGGCGTTGGTGCCATCGACGTCGACGCGGACCAGCGCCTGGCTCGAGAGGCCGCCGATGAAGAGGTCGCCCTTCCACTGCGGGAACATGTCCCCCGAATAAACGATCAGCCCGCCGGGAGAGATCACCGGGTTCCACCAGACCTTGGGCGCTTCGAAGCCGTCGCCGGGCCGGTGATCGGGGATGGGCGTGCCGTCGTAATGGTCGCCGTTCGAGGCCTTGGGATAGCCGTAGTTGCGGCCGGGCAGGATGAGGTTCACTTCGTCGCCGCCCTTGGGACCCATCTCCTGCTCCCAAAGATTGCCCGCCGAATCGAAGGCGATGCCGAGCAGATTGCGATGGCCATAGGACCAGACCGCGGGGTGGAAGCCCTGCGCGGCGAGCGGGTTGCCCGCCGCAGGCGTGCCGTCGTCGTTGAGGCGCAGCACCTTGCCGAGCGTCGCCTTCGGATCCTGCGCGGGATCGAACTTCTGGCGTTCGCCGTTGGTGAAGAAGAGCTTGCCGTCGGGCGCGAAGGCGATGCGGCCGGAGAAATGGCCGTTGCCCTCGACGTAGGGATCGGCACGGAACAGCGTCTGGATGTTCTCGAGCTTCGGTGCGGCGCCGTCGGCGAAAGTGCCGCGCGCCAGCACGACACCCTTGAGCCCGTCGGCGCGCTGCTCGGAATAGCTGAAGTAGACGAGGTGGTTCTGCGCGAACTGCGGGTGCAGCACCACGTCCATCAGCCCGCCCTGCCCCTGGCTCATCACCTGCACGGTGGCGATCGGCGTGCGTGTCTTGCCATCGGCGGAGACGAGCAGGAGCGTGCCGTGCTTCTCGGTCACCAGCATCCGCCCGTCGGGGAGAAAGGTCATCGCCCAGGGAGCGTCGAAGTCGGCCACCGGAGTGACGGTGAAAGGCTGCGCGGCTGCAGCGGCCGGCGCGCCATTGTCCTGCACCGCGACGGAAGTGGCGTTGTCCGCTTCGCCGGGCGCGTTGCAGGCGGCAAGCAGCGCGGCGGGCAGCAGGAAGCTGGTGTGCAGGATCATGTGGCGAACCCTTTGCTATTCGTCGAGGCTGCAGAACTTAACCGAGTCTTGCGCTCGCGTCATCGCGCGAAGCTATTTCGCTTGCATGTCTCCACGCTCCCAAGTCATCGTGTCGGCAGGGGAAAGACTTGGGGGCAAGTCGATGCGATCGAAAGTTTTGAGAGTGCTCGCGCTCGCGGGGGCGACTGCCCTCGCGGCGCCTTCGCCGGCGCGCGAAGCGGATCCCGTCGCGGTGACGGCGCCGACTGCGGCCGATCTCGGCGCCGTGGCGTCGCTGTCGCGGCCCGTCCTCTCGCCCGACGGAAAGCTGGTCGCGGCGCTGGGCGTGGAGAACGGCAAGCAGGTCGTGCGGCTGATGGCCGCCTCGGCCGCGCCCGGCGCGCCGTACAATTTCTCGGTACCCGAGAAATACAAGGTCAATTGGGTGCGCTGGGCAGGGCCGCGCAAACTGCTCGTCAGCATGGCGATAGGCACGCGCCTGTTCGGGGAGGAGGTGCGGATGACACGCACCGCCGTGCTCGATTTCGCGACCGGCAAGAACAGCTTCGTGGGCCCGCGCGAGCAGGGGCTGATCGGCGATGACCTCATCCACGTCGATCGCGAGGGCAAGTTCGTGCTGCTGGCGACGCAGCCGAGCATCTTCGAATATCCCTCGGTCTATCGAGTCGATCTGGGCACCGGAAAATCGGAGCGGATCGTCCGGGCGCAGGAGCATGTGTGGAGCTGGTTCGCCGACAGCACCGGGGTGGTACGCGCCGGCATCGGCGTGAACGGCAAGAAATGGTGGTTGCTCTATCGCACCGCGGCCGACCAGGAATTCCAGCGCATCAAGCGCACGGTCGACGAGGACGACACCGACATCGACAAGTTCCTGCCGGTGGACGGCAGCGACCAGGGTTTCGCGATCGCCGCGGGAGCGAGCGGACGGTTCGGCCTCTATCGCTACGACTTCCTGACCGACCGAATCGGCGAGCGGCTTTACGAGAACCCCAGCGTCGACATCGACGATTTCGACCTGCTGCCCGACGGCAAGGTCGCGGGCGTCTATTACACCGACGACAAACCCGAGGTCGCCTGGCTCGATCCGCAGCTCAAGGCGCTGCAGGCGCGCATCGACAAGGCGCTGCCGGGCAAGGTCAACCGCGTCGTCTCCACCAGCCGCGACAAGATGCGGCTGCTCGTCTGGAGCGCCGCGGCCGACGATCCCGGTCTCTTCTATTTCTACGATCGCAACACCAGGCAGATGTCCCCCTTCGCGGCGCCGCACGAGGGGCTGCTCGACAAGCGGCTCGCGGCGATGGAAGCGGTGCGTTACAAGGCGCGCGACGGGCTCGAGATCCGCGCCTATCTGACGCTGCCGCCGGGCAAAAGCGACAAGAACCTGCCGCTGATCGTGATGCCTCACGGCGGCCCCTTCGCGCGCGACGCCTGGGGATTCGATTCCTGGGTCCAGTATCTCGCGAGCAAGGGCTATGCCGTGCTCCAGCCCAACTTCCGCGGGTCGACCGGCTTCGGCAAGGCCTTCGTCGAAAAGGGCTATGGTGCCTGGGGTCGCGGCATGCAGGACGACATCGACGACGGCGTGAAGTGGCTCGCCGGCCGCGGCACCGCCGATCCGAAGCGCGTTTGCATCATGGGCGCTTCCTTCGGTGGCTATGCCGCGATGTGGGCGGCAGTGCGCAACCCCGATCTGTACCGCTGCGCGATCAGCTTCGCGGGCATTTCCGACGTCGGGTCGATGCTGCGCTACGACCGCAGGAGCTTCTCGGCGCCGCGCTACGCCCGCGACTGGCAGTCCAAGGTACAAGGCGACAAGGGTTTCGAGCTGGACCAGATCTCGCCGATCAAGAGCGTCGACAAGCTTGGCGTGCCGATTCTGATCGCGCATGGCGACGAGGACGACAATGTGCCGCTCTACCAGTCGCGGCGCCTGCACGAGGCGCTGAACAAGCTCGGCAAGGGGCACGAATATGTGGTGTACGAAGGCGAGGGCCACGGCTTTGCGGACCCCAAGAACGCGACCGACTTCCTGACGCGCGTCGGCAAGTTCCTCGATACGCACAACCCGAGCTGAAGCGCGGCGCCAGACTCCCCTTGCCGTCCGCCCGGCAAGTGGATATATCGCCTGTGCTTTCTCGACATCGTCAAACATGCCGAGGTCGGAGCCCCGCGGGCTCCGGCGCTGAAGCTGCTTACCCGATTGCCGGAGTGAATAGGTGGCGGACATCGCCGAACTGACGAAGCTGATCGAACCCGAAGCCCAGGCGCTCGGGCTCGCGCTCGTGCGCGTCAAGATGTTCGGCGGTACCAGCGATCCGACGCTCCAGGTGATGGCCGAGCGCCCCGACACCCGCCAGCTGACGATCGATGATTGCGCCGACCTGTCGCGCCGCATCTCGGACCGGCTGGACGAGCTCGAGGCGCAGGGGCGCGACCCGATCGACCATGCCTATCGGCTCGAGGTGAGCTCGCCCGGCATCGACCGGCCGCTCACGCGGCTCCAGGACTATGGCGACTGGGCCGGCC
>DATLJJ010000547.1:0-6001 GCA_035538975.1 Sphingomonas sp.
GGGCAAGCGCGACTATCGGGTGAGCGGCGTGCTGCGCGACCTGCCGCGCAACACCAGCCTGCGCATCGGCATCGTCTTTCTCCGCGACATCTCGCACAGCCCGCCCGAAGTGCTCGGCTGGGGCAATTTCGACCAGCTGCACTACGCCAAGCTGCGCCCGGGCGCCGATGCCGCCGCGATCAACGCCGGCATCCCGGCCTGGAAGAAGCGCGCCTGGCCGCCCGACATGTTCCAGGGCAAGCAGATGCCGATCGGCGACGCATTCGAGTTCCGCCTCGTGCCGATCGTCGACGTCCACCTCGGCCGCGCGCAGGAGGGCGCGCTGACTCCAGCCGGCGATCCGCGCACGCTCGCCACCTTCGCGATCGTCGCGCTGCTGACGCTCGTCATGGCGGTGATGAACTTCATCAATCTGAGCACTGCGCGCGCGACGCAGCGGGCGCGTGAAGTGGCGCTGCGCAAGCTGCACGGCGGTTCGAGAAGCCAGCTCATCGCCCAGTTTATGGGCGAGAGTCTGTTGATCGCGGGTGCGGCGATGCTGATCGGCCTCGCCATCGTCGAGATGGCCACGCCTTGGGCCGACCGGCTGATGGGCGCCGATATGCGCATCGCCTATCTGGGGCCGCACGGAATGTTGCTGCCGGCGCTGGCGCTGTTCGCCTTCACAGGCATCGTCGGGGGACTTTATCCTGCCTTCTACCTCAGCCGCTTCAAGCCCGCGCAGGTGCTGCGCGCCGGCCAGGGGGCGGCGGAGACGCCGGGAAGCGGCCGGCTGCGTGCAGCGCTGGTGGTCCTGCAGTTCGCCATCGCGATCGGGCTGATCGCCAGCACCGTGGTAATCTGGTCGCAGACGCGCTTCGTCCAGCGCATCGACCCCGGCTATCGCCGCGACGGGCTGGTCCAGATCGACAATGCCTGGCGCTTCACCCAAGGCTCCGAGTGGGAAGCCGCGCGCGCCAGGCTGCTCGCGACCCCCGGCGTCACCGGCGTCGGCCGCACTTGGCTGGGGCCGGGCTTGGACAATAGCGCCGTCCGCCTGGTGCGTGCTCCGGGCGCCGAATTCCAGAGCGTCAGCTTCTACAGCGTCGACGCGGACTATCTCGAGACGATGGGCATCCGGCTGCTCACCGGCCGCTATCTAAGCGACCGCTTCGCCGCCGATCGGATCGGCGGCGAGCCCGGGCAGGATCTGGTGGCGCGGGGGATCAATGTGGTGGTGAACCGCGCGGCGGCGAAGAAGCTCGGCTATCGCGATCCCCAGGCCGCGATCGGCAAGACGATGCAGGTGTCGCTCGGCGGCTTCTACATGGTCCCGGGAACGATCGTCGGGGTGGTCGAGAACACGCGCTTCCGCTCCGCGCGCGAGGCAATCGAGCCTATCGTCTTCGCCTATGACCCCGAGCATACCGCGCGCGTCGTCGTCCGGTACGCGAATGCGCGGCCGGGCGAAGTCATGGCCGCCCTGAACAAGCTGTGGCGCCGGTTCGAGCCCGAGATTCCGTTCGAGGCGCGCTTCGTCGACGATATCGTCCGCCAGCTCTATGCCGCCGACCGCGCGCGCACCGGGCTGTTCGCTGCCTTCTCGATGCTCGCGATCCTGATCGCCTGCCTGGGCCTCTACAGCCTCGCCTCCTTCGCGACCGAGCGGCGCACGAAGGAGATCGGCATCCGGAAAGTGCTCGGTGCCAAGGTGCGCGACATCGTGCGGTTGCTGGCGTGGCAGTTCTCCAAGCCGGTGATCCTCGCGAACCTGGTCGCCTGGCCGCTCGCCTGGTGGGCGATGCGCGACTGGCTCAACACCTTCGATGCGCGCATCGCGCTCACGCCCACGCCCTTCGCATTGGCCGGGCTGCTCGCGCTGGCGATCGCGCTGGTCACCGTCTGCGGGCACACGGTGCGCGTCGCCCGCACCAACCCCATCCACGCTCTCCGCTACGAGTAGGAGCCTGTCCCCATGTGGCGCAATTATCTCACCGTCGGCCTCCGGGCGCTCGCGAAGAACCGCGTATATGCCTTCATCAACATCTTCGGGCTCTCGCTCGGCATTGCGGCGTGTCTGCTGATCCTCACCTTCGTGCGCTACGAGTTCAGCTACGACAGCTGGATGAAGGAGGCCGACCGGGCCTATCAGCTGCAGAATTTCTACCTGCCCACCCAGCGCGGCGGGGAGGAGATGAAGCTGCAGATGACGAGCTTCGTCTCGGGCGGGGCGCTGCAGAAGGATTTTCCTCAGGTCGAGAAGCGCGTCTACCTGACCTCGCAGGGCATGGTGATCGAGAAGGATGGCCAGCCGACCACGCCCGAACGCGGCGTGCTCGTCGACGGCAACATCTTCGACATACTGCAGATACCCTTCGTGAAGGGCGATCCGACGCATGCGCTCGACGATACCAGCTCGCTGGTGCTGAGCGAGTCCGAGGCGGCGAAATACTTCCCCAACCGCGATCCGATCGGCAAGACGCTCACGGTCACGTCGGGCGACATGAAGCAGGACTATCGCGTCACCGGCGTGTTCAGGGACCTGCCGAAGAACACCAGCCTGCGCTTCAGCGTGGTCGCGCGTTTCGATCCGCAGACCTATTTCGCCAAGATCCCGACGATGCTGACCTCGTGGAACAACCAGGGCGGCTACATCTATGTGAAGCTGCGCCCCGGCACCGACGCGAAGGAGATAGAGGCGCAGTTCCCCGCCTGGGAGAAGCGCAACATCCCCAACGATCCCGGCGAGACGGGGCCCCATTCCAATCCCGGCTCCTACGGCGACTGGCACCTGGTCAACGTGCGCGACGTGCACCTGGGCGAAGGGCAGGCCGCGTCGATGAGGCCGGGCGCCGAGAAGCAGACGATCCTGACCTTCGCGGTGATCGCGCTGATGATCCTGGCGATGGCATGCATCAACTTCACAAATCTGGCCACCGCGCGCGCCTCGCAGCGCGCCCGCGAAGTGGCGCTGCGCAAGGTGCTGGGGGCCACGCGGCGCCAACTGATCACGCAGTTCGTCGGGGAATCGATCCTGGTCGCGGCGATCGCCACGGTGATCGCGCTGGCGCTGGCCGAACTGGCGATCCGGCCGCTCAATGCCTTTCTCGAGGCCGATATGAGTATCCGCTATTTCGGCGGCGACGGCATCCTGCTGCCGGTGATCGGGCTGGCGCTGATGGTCGGTCTGGCGGGCGGCGCCTATCCGGCGATCTATCTTTCGCGCTTCCAGCCGGCGCGTGTGCTCAAGGCGAACAAGTCGGCGGCCGAGGCCGAGGGCAGCGGCCGGCTGCGCAACCTGCTGGTGGTCGGGCAGTTCGCGGTCTCGATCGGGCTGATCATCTGCACCGCGGTGGTCTATTCGCAGACGATCTACGCGCGGACGATGGATGCGGGCTACAAGCGCGAAGGCCTGTTCCAGGTCTATGGGTTGGGCGCTCCCGCCGTGGAACCCGTCGCGAAGACGCTGGCCGAGGAAGTGCGCCGCATTCCCGGCGTCACCGCCGTCGGGCGCAGCTCCATCGGAGTCGATCCTGGCAACAACTCGATGACCAGCGCGCGGCGGCTGGGCCAGACCGAGTCGGTTCAGCTGGGCGTTTATGGCCTGGATCCGGGCGTGATCGACGCGCTCGGCATGAGGCTGCTCGCGGGTCGCAACTTCAGCGAATCGATTGCCATGGACGATTCGACGACTCCCAGCCCGGTGAACATCGAGGCGGAGAAGGCGCTCGTCGCACGCGGCACCAACGTGATCGTCTCCGAGGCCGCGGCCAGGCGACTCGGCTATGCCACGCCGCAAGAGGCGATCGGCAAGCCGATCCAGATCGGATTCACGGTGCCGGAGGCCGGCAACTGGGTGCCCGCGACGATCGTCGGCGTAGTGACCGACGTGCGCTACCGCAGCGTGCGCCAGCCGCTCCAGCCGATCCTCTATTTCTATCAGACGGAAAACTATCAGCAGCTGCTCGTCCGCGCGAACGGCGACCTCAAGACCATCAATGCGCAGGTCGGGGCGATCTGGAAGCGGCTGGTGCCGGACCAACCTTATTTCTCGCGATATGTGACCGATGTCGTCCACGATCTCTACAACCAGGACGAGCGGCGCGCGCAGCTGTTCGGGATGTTCGCGATCCTGGCTGCGGTGATCGGGTGCCTGGGGCTGTTCGGCCTTGCCTCGTTCACTGCCGAGCGCCGGACCAAGGAGATCGGTATCCGCAAGGTGCTGGGCGCGCGCACGCACGACATCGTCCGGCTGCTGGTATGGCAGTTCAGCCGGCCGGTGCTGATCGCGAACCTGATCGCATGGCCGGTCGCCTGGTGGGTGATGCGCGACTGGCTCAACCAATTCGACATCCGCATCGACCTCACGCCCACCCCCTTCGTGCTAGCGGGCGGGCTGGCGCTGCTGATCGCGGTCTCGACGATCGGCGCGCATGCCTTCCGCGTGGCGCGGACCAATCCGGTGTATGCCCTTCGCTACGAGTAGGCGCGTCAGCGCGGGGCTGTACCGGGCGGGCGGGGAGGCGACTCCCCGCCCGCTTTCCTTTTCGAGCCGGCGTGCCAGCGCCTGCCCAACCTGGATGTCAGAAAGAGCCGACGTGCTCCTCCCCCTCCGACATGCTTCGCATGCACCTCCCCTTGGCCGGGGAGGATGAGCAAGCTGAATACCGGGGCGTCCCTCCCTTCCAGGGTCGGGAAGGGCAGACAAAGGGACGGCTCAATCAATTGATCGTGATCACCCCGTCCACCGCGCGCCATTCGGCGGGGCCGATCAGGTGCTGGTGCGCGATCCGCACCGAATGGAGCGCCGCCTCAACTTCGCGCCGCCAGTGATCGAGGAACTGGTGGAGCACCGGAAAGCGCGGGGCGACGTCATATTGCTGCAGGACGAAGAGCTGCAGCAGGCTGGGGTGATCGGGGAGATAATAATGAATCTCGACCGTGGTGAGGCCATAGCCTTCCAGCTGCCTCAGGAAATCAGGGCTCGTCATAGCCTCCTTCCTCCTCAGACGGGCGGGACCAACGCCCGGAGGAAGGTTTCGATGCGCGGCTAACCGAAGGCGAGGGCGATCGCGAGCGCGAAGCCGATCGTGGTGCCGAAGATGCCGAGCGTCGCCACGGCGTAGGGCTGCAAGCCGTGAAGCATCATGTGATAGTCGAACCGGCCGTTCATAGACTGCCTTTCGGGTACAACCCCGCTCACGGAGTCGTTCCTGCCTCACCCGCCCCTCGGGGGTAAAGTCGCCAGTTCAATAATTTACATCGAACGCGACGAACCGTGGCCGCACATGGGGCGGGCCGAAAACGGTTCAGACAGCGGGAAAGTAAATGGTCGGGGAAAGAGGATTCGAACCTCCGGCCCCTGCCTCCCGAAGACAGTGCTCTACCAGGCTGAGCTATTCCCCGACCGGTGCTTTCCGGGCGAGCCCGAACCGCGAGTGGGGGCCTATAGCCATGCCGATGGAGTCGCGCAAGCGGCTGAATCAGCTTTTCGCCGCGCCCAGCATCGCTTCCATCGAAGTGAATTTCTCGCGTGGGGCGCCGGCGCGTGCCGCGGCGATCTCGGCCTCGTCGATCTTCTGCCAGTCGCGGAAGGTCACTACCTCCACGCCGCGCTCCGCCAGCAGCGAATCGAGGCCCGGCCGCCCGGGTTTGCCGGACCCCTCGCCCAGGTCTTCGGCGATCTTCTCGACCACTGCGAACCCGTCGGGCCGGTTGGTGCCGATCGTGCCGGTGGGGCCGCGCCGCGCCCAGCCGACCGCGTAGAGCCCAGGCAGGATGCGCCCCTCATCGTTGGCGAAGCGGCCTGCACGCTCGTCATAGGGCACGCCCTCGATCGGGGGCGTACGATAGCCAATGCAGCTCACCACCAGGCTGGCGGGCACGGCATAGGTCTCGCCGGTTCCGGTGGCGCGGCCCTCGGCATCGAGCGCGGTTCGTTCGACGATCACGCGCTCGACGCGTCCCTCGCCTTCTATCCGCACGGGCATGGCGAAGAAGTCGAACACGATGCGGATCGGCT
>DATLJJ010000548.1:0-8328 GCA_035538975.1 Sphingomonas sp.
GACCTATACGGTGCAGCTCACCCCCGAGCGCGAGGACGGGGACAAGTGGGCGGAGGCCCAGCCCCCCGCTGGCGGCCTGTCGCTCACGCTCAACGCTGTTCCCGATCTCAAGGTCGACGAAGTCTATTCGCTCACGCTCGCGACCGCCGCGAAGTGAGGGCGCCGCAGTGAGACGGTTGCGAGCGACCGGAGCTTTGAGAGCCGGCCGCTCCGCCGCCGAATGCGCTCACGCGAGGCACATTCCCGCTGGTCATCCCAGCTGACGGAGCCCCTCATGACACCAACGCGCTTCCCACCTGTCTTCGACGACAGCCCGCTGGCCTACGCCTTCGCGCTGTTCAGTCTCGCCCTGGTCACTTCGGTCAGCCTCGCAATCGTCATCAACTACGCGCTCGAGCATCGCCGCGAACACGTGATCAATGCGAAGATCGGAAACCGCGCTTACCCTCCGAGGCAACTCGGGATCACGCTTGTCGGGCTGCATCGCGTGATCGTGAGCGGCCTCCTCCTGACGATCATATTCGGCGCACTGCCGGACGTGGTCGTGTTGCTCGCTTGGGGGGAGGCCACCGAGCGCACGATGTGGATTTTGTTCGAACTCGACCGGTTGTTCGACGGGCTCACCTTGCTGCCGTTCATGGTCAGCACCTTCGTTTCAGTCCGAGCCGGGCCGGCGGTCGATCACATTATTGGGCTCGATCCGATCAAGGTCAGCCTCCGCCCGACATGGGGAATGGTGCGGGACAAGCTCAAGATCATGGGGGCGGTGCTGTGTATCTCGGTGGGGGTGACCTTCTACAAAGCTGGGCTGCTGTGAAGGCGGGGGCGGTCGCGGCGGCGGCGCCCGCCTTTGGGCCCGCCATCGTCACGATCTTCGGCGTCAACGTGCCGATCGTCGCGCTGGGGCTCTCGGTCGTCGGGCTGCTCCTCGCGCGCTTCATCGCGCCGCCGCCGCTTCGCAAGCTCTCGCTCTGGCAGGAGCGCGCGCTGACGGCACTGCTGCTCATACTCCTCTTCATGCTCGTGACCGGGCAATTCGGCGACGGAAAGCCGCTCGGCGCCGGCATGGCCGTCATGCTCGGAATCGGCCTCGGGTTCTCCGGGCTGCTGATTATCGAGTTCTTCGGGGAGCGAGGCGTCGCCGCCTTCAAGGCCCTCTTCAACATTCGCGACCGGCAGCAGTAGCTGCCGCGCGGCTCTCCAAGGAGATCAATTATGGACATAGCGACGCTTCAGCGGCGCATGGTGGCGCTCGGCTATCCGCTGGCAGTCGATGGCCGGTACGGGCCGATCACGCGCGCGGCGGTGCTCGCAGCGCTCACCGATCCGCCCGACACCGCGATCAATGCCGCCGACGTTCGCGGCCTGGCCGAACAATGGGACGTCGACGTCGCCGCACTATGGGCGGTGCGGGACGTAGAGGCGAGCGGGGCGGGCTTCGCAGACGGTCGGCCGAAACTCCTGTTCGAGCCGCACCGCTTCAGCAAGGCGACGGGGCACCGCTTCGACAAGTCGCACCCGACGATCAGCTATCGCACATGGGATCGGTCGCGCTATCCGGCCGGGCAGCGTGCTCGCTATGAGCAACTGCTCGACGCCATCGCGCTCGACGTCGACGCGGCTTTCGCCAGCGCGAGCTACGGCGCGTTCCAGATCCTCGGCGAGAACTGGCAGGCGTGCGGCGAGGATAGCCCGCTGGACTTCGCCTTGACCGAGGCGAGGGGCGAGCTCGGCCAGCTGCGGCACTTCACCCGCTTCTGCGCGAGCAACGGCCTGGTGCCGGCGCTTCGCCGGAAGGACTGGGCTGCTTTCGCGAAAGGCTACAACGGGACGGCCTACCGGGCGAACCGCTACGACGAGCGGCTGGCCGCGGCGTATCGCGCAAGGGGCGGTCGATGAAGATCCCCGGAACGGTGTCGCTCAAGGCGACGGGCATTGCTTGCGCCCTCAGTCTCGCGATCGGCGGAGTCGCGGGATGGAAGCTGCACGACGGGCTCATACACCAGCCGCACCTTCGCGCCGATTCGAATGCCGCGCTCGCCGCTGAGAAGGCGGCTCGCGCCGCCGAGGGGAAGGGCGCGACGATCGCGACCGAAATCCGCGACGCCCACGACGTCGATCAGGCGGAAATCCGCACCGTCACCCAGACGATAATCAAGGAGGTCCCGCGCTATGTGTCGTCGAACGTCAAATGCCCGGCCGTGCCCGCGTCCAGCGGCGCGCCGGCACAGCCTGAGCGCGTTGCTGTTGCTGACGTGTCTGTCGGCTTCGGCCTGCTCCACGACGCCGCGGCCCTCGGCAATCCCCCGGCTCCCCCCGGCCCCGGTGTCGATCTCGACGCCCCTCGGGGAACTGGAATGCCTGCCGTCGCCAGCACCATCGTCGCCAACTACGGAATGTGCCACGCATGGCGGGCCGAGGCCGCAGCGTGGCGCGACTGGTATGAGCGCGAGCGCGCAGCCTGGCCGGTGAAATGACGCCTAGTTGAGCGGCCCGGCCGGTCGGCGAAGACCGTCAAGGATGACGGCGATTTCCGTCCAGCGCTTGACGCCCTCGGCGTCCCCGGCTGCGGCGAGTTCTCCGATCCGCTCCGCGGCGAAAGCGGGCGCGCGGTCGCCGTGCTGGCGCTCGACCAGGAGAGCTTCTGCGAGGCGCTCCTCGGCCGGCGTCACCCTTGCGGACCGTCATCAAGGAGCGCGTCGATCATCCGGTCCCAAACGGTTCGCGCGGTGTCCATCTCTTCGCCCCTGACGTGGTACAGCAGGGTGTCGTGCACATCGCCGAGCATTTCATGGCTCGGCTCTCTAAGCGCCTCGACCACAGCGCGGGCGTCGGACACGAACGCCTCCCAGCCGAACCAAGTCTGTCCGGTGGCCTTACCCTCGCCAATGCAGACTTCATCCGGATCACGGCCCGCGCGATCGCAAAGAACCCGCGCAGCGCGCTCGATCGGGGTCATGCCTCGACTTTGGCGATCAGCCTCTCGACCGTCTCGGGCTCGGCTTGGATCATCGAGAGCAGGACGCGTGCGGGCGCGTCCGGCTGGCGCCGATTCTGCTCCCAATCGCGCAGCGTGCCGATCGGCAGATGATAGGCCGTGGCAAACTGCCCCTGCGTCTTCCGGGTCGCCTTGCGAATGGCCTTCACGTCGATCGGGCTGACGACGCGGCCGCGCGAGGTGTCGCCCTTGGCGTAGGCGATCGCATCGCTGAGGCCCGCGACGATGCCGTTGAAATCCTCGGTGTCCATCACTTGCACTCCTTCTTTAATTCGGTCGTCAGCTTCTTGAACGCCTTCTCCTGCTCGGCGGTCAGAGTTGCGTCCTTGGTCTTGTCGATGATCCACAGCAGGAACACCGGGCACTTGGCGTTCGCAAAGAAGCTGAACACCCGATAGCCGCCGCTCTTGCCCGTCTCGTCCTTCGCGATCCGCCCCTTGCGCAGGCCACCCGTGTTCCGCACCACGGCACCATAGCTCGGGTCGCTCGCGTAGGTGTCATAGATCGCCGCCCGCTCATCCGCAGTCACCTCAAGCTTGTTCAGCTGGGCGGTGAAGGCGGTCGTTTCGACGATCGAGTGAACGGGGCTGCTCATGGCATTGTGATACGGCAATGCCGTACCATGCGCAAGCAGAAAATACGGCAATGCCGTAGAAAATAGTCGATCTCGGCGAAGTTTCGAATCCCCCCTGAAAAGCCGCAGAAATCCGTGGGTTTAGGCCGAATACTCGCGCCAGAACGGCGTTTCCGAATCCTACCGCTTTATGGACACGTCCGCTGGTGCGGCATGGCAGGACCATGCCGGCCGAGCGGGGGTTCCCGGTTGCAGCCGGGAAGCCGACGGGCAACTGCGATGCTCCCCGTCACGCGCGGCTGGCCTAGCCGCTAACGCCCCGCGCCCGTGCACCGGGCGGGGCCCCTTTGGGCATCTTCCCTCATGGAGTCGAATCGTATCGTTCAACCGCCTCTCGCTTTCGCGGGTGGCGCTGCCGGCGAGGTCGCCGGCTATCTCTTCGATCCCGCGGCCGATCTGCTCGGCCGCCGCGAGGCTATCGGCTTCGGCGAGGCGGACTTCTACGTCCGCACCATCGATCGCCAGCTCGCGAACGGGATCATCATCGCGAATCACTACAGCCGGCGCGTCTATCGCGCCTCGACCCTGCACCTTGGCGTCTTCATCGGCGGCGAGCTGCTGGGCGTGCTCCAATACGGCTTTGCCATGAACCCGGCCTCCGCGAGCAGCGTCGTCGCCGGCACGGGCATGCGCGAATATCTGGAGCTCAACCGCATGTGGCTCGACGATCGCGCGCCGCGCAACAGCGAGAGCCGCGCTCTGTCGTGCTCGATCCGGCTTATCCGCCGCGTCCGGCCGGAGGTGAAATGGATACAGTCGTTCGCCGATGAGCGCTGCGGCCTGTTCGGCACGGTGTACCAGGCGGCCGGGTTCACATTCCACGGCGAGCACCGCGGCATTTTCTGGGAGCTGGACGGCGAGTTCTACCACAACTCGCTGGCGACCAACGCCAGGACGGCGAACAGCCCGCGCGCCGCGCACCTACGCGCGAACCTCGATCGCGCCACGCGGCACGATCTGCGGCAGTTCCGCTATCTGCGGTTCCTCAAGCCCCGGTTTGCGAAGGGATGCCGCTATCCGGCCCGCCCTTTCCCGAAGCCCGACTATCCGGCAATGTCGCGGGGCGAGGGAGGGAATTTGCCGTGATCGATACGACCGAATATCTGGCGTCGCTCTGGACCACGAATGACGAGAATGGCGCGCCGAGGCCGACCGGGGTGCCGGCCGCCCCCAAAATCGCCGCCAACGAAGATTGGCGGGAGAAGCGCCTGTTACTCGCATGGGGTTACGCCTCCGCGCTGGTCGCCGGCATGAGCAATGCCTATCGACAACGCTGGAACGGGGCGATCGTCAGCCTGGACGATCGTAAGGGCGTTATCCAAGTGACGTGGCGGGACGAAATCAGCCGGATCATGTTCGAGGGTGTGATCCTCGGCGGCTGGGAAGCGAACGGGGATCATGCCCATCACCAGCGGCTCGCCAAATAGCAGTTGCAGTTCATCGCGAGCAACGGCAGCAGCTGCACATGCGGCCCGTCCAGCGGACGAGCCCCCGCCCAGGGGGTGAGAGGACGGTGCGACCCCGTCGGGCCGCTCCAATCACTTGCTGACAGGCGAGCGCCGCGCCAACCTCAGCCGCGGAGGCAATATGGTTGGTCAGGACAACGAGAGCTATCAGATCCGCGTATCCCGTGCCGTATTGGCGGCGGTGCTCGAGGCGGGGCGCGCCCACCCGGACGCGCGGGATCTGCGCGTTGACGTGAACCCTGCGCTTGCCGGGCTCTGCGAGGCCGTCGCTACGTTCGCGGCGACGATCGCTCAACTGCCCGAGGATCGGGAGAAGGCCGTCGCCCTGCTGGGCGAAATGGAGGCCGAGATCGCCGCGGGACTACGGTTCTTCGCGGAAAAGATTCGGGCAGGGGAGTTTCCGCCGCCCGAGCGGCCCAAGCCCCGGCTGGTCAAATAGGCTCAGTGAGGCTTGCAACCGCGGTCTCCGCCAGCTCGCGGAACGCCCGCTGCCAGTACGGCCCGGCATCCTTCCAAGCGCGATCGTCGAGCGTGCCATGACGCCGGCTCTCCCACAGGTCGGCCGCCAGTTGCTCGATCACCGCCTCGCGATCGTTCGCGGTGCAGAGCCGGCAGCGATGTCCTATCGCCGGCATGGCCCCGGCCGGGGCGGCGCTCGGCGCGTCAGCGTCTCCTCGTCGACGCCGAAGAAGCGGGCCAGCCGGCGTCGATCAAGCTCGGGCAGGTCATAGGGTACAGCGCGGCGCAGGTAGCGCGAGATATAGGTCTCGCCCCGGCCGATGATGCGCGACAGCTCGGCGTGGCTCGCATCGTGCTCCTGTGCCAGCGCCGCGAGGCGCGCGCGGCGTTCGTCGGGCAGCGTGATCCTCATAGGCAGAGCCAATCCGTCTCTGCGTCGTCGACGCGCTCGAACATATCCCCCTCGGCGCCACGCTTGGCGAGGTGCTGCCGCACCGCCTCGGGATCGCCATCCTTCGGGAAGTCGGGATCACGACGCGCGGCGTCTGCCAGCTCGTCGATCCAGTCGCCGCGGCTCCGCTGCGCGAGGAGCCATCGGCCGAAGGGCTCGCGCCGCGTGCCCGCCATTTGCTGATCGTTCACCACGAATCTCCTTGCCGACTCGAAGCCGGTGCAAATACACGATGTTCTCATCTTGTTCTACGGGGTCGAGTCGCTTGGGTTGGAACGACTTCAGCTTGCCGGCATGTGGTGAGTGGTTCGAAAATGAGGACGGCACCAGTCGACAGGAGGAGCTGGCGCGCTGCGCTCCGGGCGACTGGCTGCAGCTGGTCCGCGAGCCCGAGAACCCCCATGATCCGATGGCCGTCGCGATCGTCACGACGCGCGGCGTCAGGGTCGGTTATCTGCGCCGCGACCGCGCCGTCTGGATCGGGAGCAAGATCGACCGCGGATATGACGTCCGCGCGATCGTGGAGCGCGTGAAGGGCGTGCATCTGCCCGGCGCGACCCTCGGTCTGGTCATGCGGCTGAATATGGACGGGGAGGAACCGGAGCTGCCGATCGACGCTGAGCGGGTCGTTAGGCGGGTCGCCTAGACGAGGTCGGGGTCAATGCCGCCTACGTCGTTGAGGCTCTGCCGGTACTCGGGGATCACCATAAGGGCGTTGTGCACGTCTTGCGGCGCGATACCGTCGTTGATCGTGAGGTCGACGAACTTCGACAGCAGCAGAGCGAGCTTCCGATCATTGCTGGCGTCGTTGAAGTCTTGGTTACAGGCGCCCCAGGACGACAGGTAACGGGAATCGTCGTCACCCGGGATACCCACCACCTTCACGGGAGGATCGCCCGGAAGAGCCTCCTCTGAACTGAGTGTCCAGATGATCTGCGCGCTTGCGAGGGGAATGTCGGCCATCTGGCGATGATAGCTCTTGCGACAGCTCCGGGCAAAGGGGCGTGGGAACGACTGCGTTCGAATCCTCGTCCCGCATTCGAACGGGGGTAGATCGCAAAGCTATGGTATAATCCGTGGTATAATCGTCGTCCCCCTATAAAAAGAGACGCAAAATCAATGCGCTTAGGCGCTTGATGCAATGGCCTCCCGCTCCGCCACTTCCTCGCTCAGGCGTTTCACGGGCGTTGCGGCGCGCCCGCGCGGGCACTAGAGCGCCGCGATGCCTTCCCCCAGTGATCGCCGCACCTTCGCCATCATCTCGCACCCGGACGCGGGCAAGACCACGCTGACCGAGAAGCTGCTGCTGTTCGGCGGCGCGATCCACTTGGCCGGCGAGGTCAAGGCACGCGGCGCCGCCCGCCGCGCACGCTCGGACTGGATGAAGATCGAGCAGCAGCGCGGCATCTCGGTCACCAGCTCGGTGATGACCTTCGAGCGGAACGGGGTGACCTTCAACCTGCTCGACACCCCGGGCCACGAGGACTTCAGCGAGGACACCTATCGCACGCTGACCGCGGTCGATTCCGCGGTGATGGTGATCGACGTCGCCAAGGGTATCGAAAGCCAGACCCGGAAGCTGTTCGAGGTCTGCCGGCTGCGCAACGTGCCGATCATCACTTTCGTCAACAAGGTCGACCGCGAGGGGCGCGAAGTGTTCGCGACGCTCGACGAAGTGGCCGATCTGCTCGCGCTCGACGTCACGCCGATGACCTGGCCCGTCGGCATGGGCGGCACATTCGAGGGGATCTACGACCTCGCCACCAAGCGCTTGCTGCTCCCCGAGGGGGACAGCCGCGAGTTCCACGGCAAGGTCGTCCAGACGAGCGGGCTCGACGATCCGCAGCTCGACGAAATCCTCTCGGCCGAGAACCTCGCCAAGCTGCGCGAGGACGTCGAGCTGGCGCAGGCCGGCTATCCGGAATTCGACGCCGAAGCCTATCGTCACGGCGACCTTACCCCGGTCTATTTCGGATCGGCGCTCAAGGAGTTTGGCGTCGATTCGCTGATCGAGGCGATCGCGAATTTCGCGCCGCCGCCGCACGCGCTTCCCGCCGAGCCCGCGCCGGTCTCGCCCGACGCGCTGCAGGTCACCGGCTTCGTGTTCAAGGTCCAGGCGAACATGGACCCCAACCACCGCGACCGCATCGCCTTCATGCGGCTCGTCTCGGGCACCTTCAAACGCGGCATGAAGCTGACCCCGACCGGGCATGGCAAGCCGATCGCGATCCACTCACCGATCCTCTTCTTCGCCCGCGAGCGCGAGCTCGCCGACGAGGCCTTTCCGGGCGACATCATCGGCATTCCCAACCACGGCGTG
>DATLJJ010000549.1:0-7663 GCA_035538975.1 Sphingomonas sp.
CCCGTTGTACGTGGTCGCGAGATCGGGAAGGCCGCGCAGGCGCACGCCCGCGGCCTCGCCGCCCGAGCGATCCACCTGAATGCCGGTGATGCGGGCGAGTGACTCGGCTGCGGTCACGTCGGGAAGCTTGCCGATATCCTCGGCGACGATCGAGTCGATGATCTGATCCGAATCGCGCTTTACGGCCTGCGCCGATTCGAGGCTTCGGCGAAGCCCGGTGACGACGATCGCTTCCTCGGCATCAGGCAGGTCGGCGGTCTGCTCAGCCGCGGGCGGCGCATCCTGCGCAGCAGCGACCGACGGCGTCAGCAGGAACGCGAGGCCGGAGGTGGTGGCGAGCAGAAGATAGGATTTTTGATGGAACACTTAGCCTCCCCAGGTCTTATTATTGCAACGATCTATCGGAATTATCATACTAAATGCGAGCTCGCAAGCGGCCGCAGGCTCCCATATATTGGGTCGATATATCTGTCACTTAGCCAATTGGCGCCGAAAGGCTCCTACCGAACTCGGCAGAGCCCTAGCCTCGGCTTCCTCTGATATCTTGGCATATGATAGGATAAATAGTACGTCCGCTGAGTAGCGGTGATAAGGGAGAGAGTGGTGAAGACTGCGACGCGCAGGGGAGTGTTGCTGGCAGGTGTTGCAGCGCTGGCGGCGCCGGGAGCGTTTGCCGCGGCCGCGAGCGCGCGCAAGCCCAACGTCATCGTGATCTACGCCGACGATCTCGGCTTTGGCGATCTCGGCTGCTACGGCAGCACAACCATCCGCACGCCCAATATCGACCGCCTGGCAGCGCGCGGCACGCGTTTCGTCAACGCCCATGCGCCTTCCGCGACGTGCACGCCCTCGCGGTACGCGATGTTGACCGGCGACTATGCCTGGCGGGCGTCGGGGACGCAGATCCTTCCTGGCGACGCGCCGGCACTGATCCGCCCCGGCCATTTCACACTGCCCGAGATGCTGCGCAGGGCCGGCTATGCGACGGGCCTTGTCGGCAAATGGCATCTCGGTCTGGGTGACGGCAAGGTCGACTGGAACGGCGAGATCGCACCCGGGCCGCTCGACATCGGGTTCGACTATGGCTTCTTCATGCCTGCGACGCTCGACCGCGTCCCGACGGTGCTGATCGAAAACCGACGCGTCGTGAACCTTGATCCCGCCGACCCGATTCGCGTCGATTACCACGATAAGATCGGCGACGAGCCCACCGGAACCGAGCATCCGGAAATGCTGAAGTTCGGGGCGGATCCCGAACATTCGAACACGATCGTCAACGGCATCAGCCGCATCGGCTACATGACCGGCGGCCACAAGGCGCGGTGGAAGGACGAGGAGCTGAGCGACGTGCTGCTCGGCAAGGCCGTCGACTTCATCTCCGCGCGCAAGGATCGCCCCTTCTTCCTCTATTATGCCGTCAACGAGCCGCACGTGCCGCGCGCGCCGAACCCGCGCTTCGTCGGCAAATCCGGCATGGGCCCGCGCGGGGACGCGATCCTCCAGCTCGACTGGACCGTCGGCGAGCTTATGCGCAAGCTGGAGGAACTGGGCGTCGCCGAGGACACGCTGATAATCTTCAGCAGCGACAACGGCCCGATCCTGTTCGACGGCTATCAGGACCAGGCGGTCGAGCTGGCGGGCAAGCATCGCCCGTCTGGTCCCTTCACCAGCGGGAAATACGCTATCTACGAAGGCGGCACCCGCGTGCCGCTGATCACCTGCTGGCCCGGCAAGGTGGCGGCCGGTCGCGTCTCGACCGCGCTCGTCGATCATGTCGACTTCCTCGCCTCGCTGGCCTCGCTGCTCCGACAGCCACTGCCGCTCGACGGCGCGCTGGACAGCTTCGACATGCTCGCACCGCTCATGGGCAGCACCGATCGCGGGCGCGACCATGTGGTCGAGGATACCAAGCTGATGGTGACCACCGGCAGCAAGGTGGCGGGCAGCGGCGCGCGCATTCTCGCATTGCGCGCGGGCGACTGGAAGCTCATCCGCGGCAGCGTGGAACCGCAGGAGTTCCACGGCAACCCGATCGGCACCCGGCCGCACCACCAGCTCTACAATCTCGCCAGGGATCCGGCCGAACGCTTCGACCTCGCAGCGAAGGAGCCGGCGCGTGTGCACCGCATGGCTGCGTGGCTCGACAAGATCGAGCGCGACGGCCGCAGCCGGCCCCGCTGATCTGCGACTTTCAGAAAAAATGGAGTAAAATCAACGGCGGCTGGTGGAGCTGAGGGGAATCGAACCCCTGACCTCTGCAGTGCGATTGCAGCGCTCTCCCATCTGAGCTACAGCCCCGCCGCCGGTCCCCGGGTCGCCCCGGGAGGCGCACCCATTAGCCTCAGCCGATGCGCGATGCAACCGGGTTGTGCGGCCCCTCCGGCCTCTTCGAAAGTGCCGGAAATGCGACGAAATCCGGAACCGCTGCCCCCGCTCGCTCGCTGAATCCGCGTCAGGCGCGGCGCCTTCGCGCGCGTGCGCCGTCCAGCAATGCAACCGGGAGAGAGGATGATGGACGACCGTACCGACCGCTGGGGCGAGCGCGACTATGAGCGCAGCACCCCCAGCCCCGAATATACACGGGATTACGGCTCGGGCCGCGACTACACCTATTCGAGCGCGCGCGACTATGCCGCCGCGGGCGAGCTGGGCTCGGGCCGCGGACGCTATGATCAGGGCCGCGGCGCCCGCAGTTATCGCGACGATGCGTGGCGCGAGCGCAGCGAATATCGCGGGCGCGACTATGGCGGCGGAGCCTGGGACCGCGACCGTTCCGAGCGCGGCAGCGACCGCGGCTGGGGCGAGCGGATGCGTGGCTATGCCGGCTATGGCGCTTCCGCCGGGCGCATGCAGGAACGCGGCGGGCGCGGCGGCTATGAAGACGACCGTGGCTTCCTCGAGCGCGCCGGCGACGAGGTCCGCTCGTGGTTCGGCGACGAGGAGGCCGAACGCCGCCGCGAGATGGACCAGCGCTACGACGATCGCACGGCGGGCTATGAGCGCCGGCGCGACGCGGCGCCGCACGACGATCACTATCGCAGCTGGCGCACGCAGCGGATCGCCGAGCTCGACCGCGACTATGACGAATATCGCCGCGAGAACGCGCAGCGCTTCCACAACGAGTTCGACAGCTGGCGCACCGAGCGTCAGGGGCAGCGTGACTGCCTGCGCCGGGTGAGCGAGCATATGGAAGTGGTGGGCATGGACGGCAGCCATGTCGGCACCGTCGACAAGGTGCGCGGTGACCGGATCCTGCTCACCAAGAGCGATCCCGAGGCGGGCGGCCACCACCATTCGATCCCGTCGCGCTGGATCGAATCGGTCGACGACAAGGTGAAGCTGCGCAAGACCGCCGACGAGGCGCAGGCGCACTGGCGCGACGAGGAACGTTCGGGCGCACTGTTCGGCGAGCGGCGCGACACCGCGCGCAGCGAGGACCGGCAGGACTGGTCGAGCGAGCACAATCTGAACCGGAGCTTCTCCGGCACCTATTGAGGGCCGGCAACAAGCAGACGCAGGCGGAACTGGGCCCGGGGTCGTTCCCGGGCCCTTTTTTGCGTTCAGTCGGCGAGGAAGGCAGCGAGAGCCTTCGCGAAGGCGGCGGGCTGGTCGAGCATCACGAAATGGCCGCTGTCGCCCACGTCGACGAAGCGGACGCGGGGCGCCCTGGCATATTCGCCGCGGTAGAAGGCTTCGGAACGCTCGCGCGGCAGCCGCGCACTCCACGGATAGACCAGCGTGATCGGCGTCGCGATCGATGCCATCTCGGGCCGAAGGTCGGTCGTCGCATCCTCGTAGAAGGCGCGGGCCGAGACGCGCGGATCGGCGGCGAGGATCCACTTCGCAACCTGATCCCGGGCAGCGGGCGTAGCCGCCTGCGTCGCCGCCACCTGTGCAGCGGCGGCAGGGTCGCGCGGCTTGCCGTGCTCGGCCGCCATCCGGTCGCGCATCGCCGCGGCCATGGGCTCGACCGCAGCGACCGTCGCGCCGGGGGCGAAGATCACGCCGACATAGGGAAGCGCGTCGACCACCATCAGCCGCCCGACCTCTTCAGGATGCGCTTTGGCGAGCATCAGCCCGGCGAGCCCGCCCATCGAATGGCCGACCACCGCGGCGCCCTTGAGCCCGCGGCTCTCGATAACCCGGTGGAGATCCTCCACCACGCCCGCAAGCACGCCGGGCGCAAGGTTCGCACCGGGATCGTCGCCGCCGAAGCCGTTGACCTGCACCAGATAGACGGTGCGGCTGCGCGCGAGCTCGGGCGCCACGCCGTCCCACACCGCGCGCGGGCTCGACAGGCCGGGGATCAGGATGACAGGCGGGCCGCTGCCGATGCGCTCGACCGAGATATGTTCCATGCGGATCGGCGTGGCGGCCTGCGCCGGCGAGGCCTGACGCTCGGCGGCGCGGCTCTCGCTGGCCGAGGCTGAGGCGGCTGCGATCGCCACGGCAATCGCGATCCAGCGCAAACGGCTGCCGCGGCAGTCGGCGAAGGGGAGAAGACGAGCGATCATTGCGAGACTCCGCTTGAAGGGTTCTGAAAGATGTCCTCGATCGCGAGGCCGAAGACGTCGGCGATCTTGAAGGCGAGCGGCAGCGACGGATCATAGCGGCCGGTCTCGATAGCGTTCACGCTCTGGCGCGAGACTTCGAGCCGCTCGGCCAGGTCCTGCTGGCTCCAGGCGCGTTCGGCGCGCAGCACGCGGAGACGGTTGTTCATTGTGCCGCCCTCCGCGAGAGCAGGGTGTTGATGCAGGCACCCAGACCCAGCCCTGCCAGCCACACGATCGGCCAGACATAGGCCACGACGTGCGGCACCAGCTCGAAACCCTCGAGGAAACCCCAGATCGTCGACGCCGCGAGCATCACGCCGGTGGCGATCAGCAGCTGGCGGATCTGGACCGCCCGCAGATATTCGTCGCTCTCGACGAGCAGATAATGGCCCATCGCGACGAAGAAGCCGGTGACCGGAAGCGCCGGGAGCACGCCCACCACATAGGCGAGCACGCCCGAGACGAGCTGGCGCGACAGGAGATAGACCGCGCCGAACAGCAGCAGGGCGTAGAGGATGCTGAGGAGCAGCACGGTGCGGTTATAGCGCCGCTGGGCAGGAGAGAAGGCCATGTAAAGCTTCCTTTCGAATCAGGCAAGGACGCTTTACATTAGCCGCCGCAGTTATGTCAAGCACGCTTTCCTATCAGAAAAGCACCCTTGACGAAGCGGAGCTGAAGCGCGGCTTTGGAATGGCCGTCGGGCGGGGCTGGAAGACGGGCGCATGCCCCCGCCCGTCTCCCCTCCACAGGAGGGCGAAGCCGGGACGGCGCCATGTGCCGCTTTGTGGTCTTCGAAATCGCCTGGCGGCTCAGCGCGCCAGCTGGGTCACCATCTCGGCCGCGAGCAGGCTCAGCGTATCGTCGCGCGCCCCCATCACGACGATGCGGTCGCCGGGCCGGGCCTCGGCGACGAGATGCGCCGCCGCCGCCGCCCGCTCCGGAACGTGGAGCGCCTTGCGGCCGGTCGCTGCGATGTCCGCCACGATATCGGCACTGGTGACTTCGCGCGAAACCGTGCCGCCGTGGTAGACGGGGTCGGGGAGGACCAGCAGGTCGTCGGCGCCGAGCTTCCCGGCGAACATCGCCACCAGCTCGCGCCGCATGACCTTGAGCGGGCCGTAGCCGTGGGGCTGGAAGAGCAGCAGCAGGCGCCCGGGGAAGGCGTGGAGCGTGTCGAGCGTGGCGGCGATCTTGTCAGGGTTGTGCCCGAAGTCGTCGATCACGGCGACGCCGCCCGCTTCGCCAACCAGCTCGAAGCGCCGCTTCAATCCCGCAAAGCCCGCGATCGCGCGCACCGCCTCGCCTAGCGGCACGCCCGCGGCGCGAACGGCGGCGATGGCGGCCAGCGCGTTCGAGACATTGTGCCTGCCGGGTACCTGGAGCGCGACGCGAACCGGCATCCCGCCCTTCTCCACCAGGTCGAAGCCGATGCCGAAGCGCTGCTCCTCGAGGTTCCGGGCGACGAGATCGGCCTCGCCTTCGATCGCAAAGGTGAGCAGCCGATCGGCGGGCAGCGTCATCGCCAGGGCGGCGCCCTCGCCATTATCGAGGTTGACCACGGCGGTGCCCGCCTTGGCGATGAAGGTGCGGAACAGGTCGCGCAGCTCGTCCATCGACTTGTGGTCGAGGCTGACGTTGTTGAGCACGGCGACCTTGGGCCAGTAGAGCGCGATCGAGCCGTCGCTCTCGTCGACTTCGCTGACGAACGCATCGCCTTCCCCCACCAGCGCGCTGGCGAAGGGGGCGTCGGGCGTCGCGAAATTCTTCATCACCGCGCCGTTCATGACGGTCGGGTCGCGGCCTGTGGCGTGGAGAATCCAGCCGATCATCCCCGTGACGGTCGACTTGCCGCTGGTCCCCGCGACGCCGACCGAGAAGGGCGCCGCGTTGAACAGCGTCGCCAGCAGCTCGGCGCGCGACATGCGCTCGGCGCCGACGCCTTCGGCCGCGACGATGTCGGGCACGCTCGGCTCGACCGCGGCGGAGGCGACCACGATCTGATCAGACGAGGCGATCCCGCTGCCGTCCTGGGGGAAGAGCGCGATGCCGCGGCGCTTCAGATAGTCGAACTTGGCGGGGAGCTTGGCCTGGTCGAGGCTGCGGTCCGATCCCGCGACGGTGGCGCCCTGGCCGGCGAGGATCATGGCCAGCGGCATCATGCCCGATCCGCCTATGCCGACGAAGAAGTAAGGTTTGCCGTGGTGCATCGCTGCGCGCTATCGGCGGATTCAGCGGGTGGGGCAAGGCATTGCCCGCAGGCCCGCGCTGGATTTGAGGGTGAGCGGATGCGGATCGGAGTCGTGGCGCCGGGCAGAGCGGTGAGCAGAGAGTCGTCGCTGCGCATGGCCGCCTTCATGGCGCTCACCTATCCGCAGCACGACATCGTCTTCCATCCGCAATGCTATATGACCGAGGGCCATTTCGCCGGATCGGACGAAGTGCGTGCGGCGGCGTTCCTCGAATTCGCCAACGATCCCGCCTTCGACGCGATCTGGTTCGCGCGCGGCGGCTATGGATCGAACCGCATCCTCGACGCGGTGATCCCCAGGCTGGGGCCCGCGGCGAAGGCCAAGACCTATATGGGCTTCTCCGACATGGGCTTCCTGCTCGGCGCGCTCTACGCGCGGCGGATCGGGCATCCGGTCCACGCATCGATGGCGAGCGGGCTCGGCCAGAACGACAGCGGCGAGGATGTGGGCTGGGCGCTTGGCTGGCTGATCGACCGTGATCGTCGCGCGCTCGAGCCGAGCCTGGCCGACGGCCGCCCGGCGGTCGCCTTCAACCTCTCGATCCTGAGCGCGCTGATCGGGACCCAATGGCTGCCCGACCTGACCGATCATGTGCTGATCGTCGAGGAAGTATCCGAGGCACTCTACCGGATCGACCGGATGATGTTCCAGGTCGCGCACGCTACCCAGCTCAAGGGGATCGCCGGCATCCGCCTTGGCGCGGTATCGGACGTGCCCGAGAACGACGTGGATTTCGGCGAGACCGACGAGCAGATCGTCACGCGCTGGTGCCGCGACATGGGCGTCCCCTATCTCGGCCGCGCCGAGGTGGGCCATGTACGGCTCAACCGCGTCGTGCCGTTCGGAGTTCTGTGAGCGGCC
>DATLJJ010000550.1:0-6580 GCA_035538975.1 Sphingomonas sp.
GGCTGGTGCTGCTCTGGTTCGGCACGTGGAAGAATTCGATGTCGACCTATGTGCCCGCCTGGGTGAAGCGCGACGAGCGGCGCTTCCCGCGCACCACGGGTCCGGACGGCAAGGCGCAGGAAATCCTGTCCGCCTTCGGCACGCAGACCCGCGACGCCGATGCGCGGGCCTTCGCAGCGCTGATGCGGCATCTGCGCGAAGTCGACGGCGAGCGCCACACCGTGATCATGGTGCAGGTCGAGAACGAGATCGGCTTCCTTCCCACCGCGCGCGAGCACGGACCCGTCGCCGACGCGGCCTTCGCCAAATTCCGCGGGTCGGAGGAGGCGTTCACCGCCGATGCCTATGCGCGCTTCACCGAAGTCGTGACCAAAGCCGGCAAGCGCGAATATCCGCTGCCGATGTACGTCAACGGCGCGCAGGGGCGGCCGGGCAAGCTTCCGGGCGAATATCCGAGCGGCGGCCCGCTCGCGCACCTCTACGACATATGGCGCAAGGGCGCGCCGTCGATCGACTTCCTCGCGCCCGACATTTATTTCCCCAGCTTCGCCGGGATCGTCGCGGGCTATGACCGGCCGGGCAACCCGCTGTTCGTTCCCGAGGCGAACAATGCGGGCGAGGCGCATGCCGCCGCCAATGCCTTCACCGTGATTGCGAAGCACCGCGGCATCGGCTTCAGCCCCTTCGGTATCGAGGGCATCGACGCGGAGGGCACGGCGAAGCTCGGCGCGCTTTATGGCCTGCTCGGCAGCATGACGCCGCAGATCCTCGAGGCGCAGAAGGCGAAGCGAATCGCGGGCTTTGCGCCGCCGGTCAGCTTCGACGGGCAGGCGGATGAGACGCCCCAGGTGCAGACGCTCGGCGGCTATCGCTTCACCGTCAGCTTCGTCGATCCCTGGACACCCAAAGACAAGCAGGTGCCCGCCGAACATGGCGGCATGATCCTGTGGCTCGGCGGCGAGGATTATCTGGTCGCGGGCAGCGGCATCACCGTCACCGTCGAACCCGCCGACGGCAAGGGCCGTGCAGGGCTCGACCGCGTCGAGGAAGGCCGGTTCGTCGACGGAAAATGGGTGCCCGGCCGCCTGCTCAACGGCGACCAGACGCACCAGGGCCGCCATGTCCGCCTGCCACCCGACGCGATGGGCGCGCAGCGCGTGCGACTGTATCGGTACGGATCCTAGTACAATCTTCCCCCGCCAGGGGGAGGATTATGGTGCCAGGCCACCAATCCCGCCCTCGCGCGTTGGGCGGCGCAATGGACAGGCTCTGGTTCATCACCAATCCCAACTCCGGCACCGCGACGCGCGCCAAGTGCGAGGCGCTGGAGGCCGTGTTCGAGGAACAGGGCCTCACCCTCGCCGGACGCACCGAATTCCCCGAGCAGGGGCTGCCGACGGCTGAGGAGCTTGACGCAGCCCGGGCGGACACCGTGGTGCTCTTCGCCGGCGACGGGACGATCAACGCAGCGCTGTGCGCGCTCGAAAAATGGGAGGGCGCCTTCCTGATCCTGCCCGGCGGCACGATGAACCTGCTCGCCAAGGGGCTGCATGACGAGACCGATCCGCACAAGATCGTCCACGCCGCGCACCAGTGCGACCGGCGCGTCGCGCTTCCCTATGTGATTGCGGGCGAGAACCGGGCCTTCGTGGGGCTGATCCTGGGGCCCGCCGCGGCTTGGTTCCGGGCGCGCGAGGCAGTGCGCGCGGGGCGGCTCGGACGGCTCGGCGCCGCGGTGCGCGGCGCGTGGCGCAGGACCTTCGGCGATCGTGGCATCCGCGTCGCGGGTGCGGCCGGGCTGCACGACGATTATCAGGCGGTGTTCGTCACGCCCTGGCCGAACGCGCTCCACGTCGCCGGCGTCGACGCGCGCGACTGGGGCTCGATCGTCCAGCTCGGCTGGGATTGGTTGACCGGCGACTGGGTCGCGGCGCGCGCAGTGAGCGAGACCTGCACGAACGAGCTGCGCATCCGCGGCAACCGGCCGGTGCTCGCGCTGTTCGACGGCGAGCCGGTGACGCTCGCGCCTTCGGTGCCGATCCGCGCCGGGCGCAGCCTCGAGACCTTCATCGCCACCAAGGCGGAGGCGCCCGAGCCATGATCCGGCTGTTCCATGTGAGCGACGTCCATTTCGGGCGCGAGGACCGCGAGGCAATCGACTGGTTCGGGCGCAAGGTGATCGAGGAGCAGCCCGACGCGATCGTCATGACCGGCGATCTGACGATGCGTGCCCGCGCGCGCGAATTCTCCGCCGCCACCAAATGGCTCCAGAGCCTCGGCCGACCGGTGACGGTCGAAGTCGGCAATCATGACCTGCCCTATTTCAATCTCTGGGCACGCTTCGTCACGCCCTACAAACGCTATCAGGCGCTCGAACGGATGATCGAGCGCCCGCTCGACGTGAAGGGCGTGAGCGTCGTGCCGCTCAAGACCACCGCGCGCTTCCAGCTGCGGCTCAACTGGGCCAAGGGCTATGTGAGCACGCACGCGCTGCAGGAATCGCTCGCGCTGGTCGAGGCAGTGCCCGCGGGCGATCTGATCTTCGTTGCCGCGCATCACCCGCTGATCGAGGCGGGGACGCGCGGCACTTCCTTCACGCGCCACGGCCGGATGGCGCTCGACGCGCTCGCCGCCGCGGGCGCGCATGCCGTGCTCTCCGGCCATGTCCATGACCCCTTCGACATCGAATATCCGGTCGCCGGCCGCACGGTGCGGCTGATCGGCGCGGGAACCCTCTCGGAACGCGTTCGCGACCAGCCGCCGTCGTTCAACGAGATCCGCGTCGAAGGCGCGAGCTTCGAGACCCGCGCGCGGTTCAAGGGCGAGGGGGCGGTGACGCTTTAGAAGTTGGAAGACAGGTTCAATCCTCTCCCGCCAGGGGGAGGATCAATCAGGCGATCACCGTACCCGCGTGCCGATCAGCGTCCCCTTGGTCCCCGCATTGACCAGCCGGAACTCGAAATTCGGCCATTTGCGGCGCCATTTGCGCGCGACCACGCGCTCGCCCGGGCGTGCCGCGTCGTCGAGCATCACCGTGCCGCCCACGGGCAGCCGGTGGAACAGGCTGTCGGCGGCGCCGCGGACGAAGGGGTGGATCGTCCAGGGAGGGCCGTCGATCAGCAGCAGGTCGATGCGTGCGGGCAGCGGGCCGTGATCGTACCAGACGCCGGGCCAGCCGCCCGGGGAGGGGAGCAGTGGTGTGGCGCGCAACTCGGTCTCGACGCCATTCTCGTGCAGCCATGTGCGCGTCGCCTCGACGAAACCGGCGTGCTGGTCGCAGCTGATCAGCCGGCCGCCGCCGAACTTCTGGAGCGCGCGGCCCGCGATCAGGCTCGACGCGCCGGCGCCGAGCTCGAGCACCGTCTGCGGGCGCTGGCGCTCGATCTGGTCGACGATGAGCGTGAGGAAGCCCGTGTCCGCCTTCCAGCTGCCCAGATGCGGCAGCGCGTCGGGCGCGAGGTCGAGCCGCTCGAGCAGCGCCGCCTTGGCCGCACGGGAGCCTCCGGACAGGCTGCGCAGCAGCCACGGCCAGTTGATAGCGCCGAAAACGAGGATGTGCGCGATGTCCGACGCGGAACGCCGCACGTCCTCGGGCCAGGCGCCGTCGTCGGCGAGGGGAAGGAAGGGCGTCGCATTCCGTGAAGTCATCAGGCAGCTCTCCGTACCGGACCGAAGTGCCGGAGCGGCGATCGGTTCCCTTGCGCGAAGGCTAACGAGCCTTCGGGGGCCTGTCTCGCCCCAAGGCGACGAACGGCGGCGGGGGAGAGCCCAAAGCAAAAGGGCGGCCCGTTGCCGGACCGCCCTTTCGTTGTCTGTGTAAGACCGCTTAGCGCTTCGAGAACTGGAAGCTGCGGCGGGCCTTGGCCTTGCCGTACTTCTTACGCTCGACGGCGCGGCTGTCGCGGGTCAGGAAGCCGGCGGCCTTGACCGGGCTGCGCAGCACCGGCTCGTAGCGGGTCAGCGCCTGGGCGATGCCGTGCTTGACCGCGCCGGCCTGGCCCGAAAGCCCGCCGCCCTTGACGGTGCAGACGACGTCATACTGGCCTTCGCGCTCGGCGACGCCGAACGGCTGGTTGATGACGAGGCGCAGCGTCGGACGCGCGAAATAGACTTCCTGGTCGCGGCCGTTGATCGTGATCTTGCCGGTGCCGGGCTTGAGCCACACGCGGGCGACGGCGTCCTTGCGGCGGCCGGTCGCATAGGCGCGGCCGAACTTGTCGAGCTCCTGCTGGCGCAGCGGCGTGGTCTGCACCTGGACGACGGGAGCGGCGGCTTCCGCGCCTTCGACCGGCGCGACGCCCTGGGTCAGGTTGCCCAGATCGGAAAGGGACTGGCGGTTGTCGGACATTATGCGCCCACCTTGTTCTTGCGGTTCATGCCCGCGATATCCAGGACTTCGGGGTTCTGCGCCTCGTGCGGGTGCTCCGAACCCTTGTAGATGCGCAGGTTGCGCATCTGCTGGCGGCCGAGCGGGCCGCGCGGGATCATGCGCTCAACGGCCTTCTCGAGAACGCGCTCGGGGAAGCGGCCGTCCAGCACCTTGTCGGCGCGGACTTCCTTGATGCCGCCGGCATAGCCGGTGTGCTTGTAGTAGAACTTCTGCGTCAGCTTCTTGCCCGTGAACCGCACCTTGTCGGCGTTGATCACGATGACGTTGTCGCCGCAGTCGACGTGCGGGGTGAAGCTCGTCTTGTGCTTGCCGCGCAGGATGTTGGCGATGATCGTCGCCGCGCGACCGACCACCAGGCCGTCGGCATCGACGATGTGCCACTTCTTCTCCACCTCGTGCGGCTTGGCCGACTTGGTGGTCTTCATCAGCTCCTTCATGGGGCCGGGACCTTTCGTTTGAAACGCAAGCGCGCCACCCCGAGGGGCAGCGCGGACGGCGGGCATTTGGCTGAGGAGCGCGCGAAAGTCAAGCAAATCGGCGGTTTTGCTGACGGGTACTATAATACCATCAACTTCCCGGCCAGGCGCCGGCGGGCGCGGGTGCGAGGCGCACGACGGTCGTGCGCACCGTCTGGCGTGCCGCGTTCCCCTCGCCGGTGACGATGCGATTGGTGTCGCTCGCGAAGCTGAGCAGGCCGGTGCGCGGATCGAGACGGCGGGTGCGCTCCAGCTCGATGCGGCTGCCGTCGCCGCCCGGACCTGGGGCGCTGGACGCGCGAGTCACCGACTGCACCTCGCCGCCCCCGGCGGTGGTGGTGCGCACGCCCTCCAGCATCTGGGTGGTGCCCAGCGGCGACTTGCCGGGAATGCGGACGGGAGTGATGCTGCCTGCCGCCACACGGGGCTCGTCGTCGATGACGGCGGTCACCAGTGTGCTCAGCATGGTCCGCCGGTGCTCGTCGGCAAGGCTGCGGAGCGGCGTGGCAACGCGATCCGCCAGTGCCGCGCGCGTGGCCGGATCGCGCGCCTTGTTGCCCGCCACCGCGCCGATCGCGTCGCACAGCCGCGTCCATAGCGCAGCCATTTCCTCGACCTGGGTGACGTGGCCGGCGCCGTCGAGGTGGAAGACCAGCGTGTGCCCGCTGAACGCGGCGAAGCCAGCCTCGATCATCCCGCCGACGCCAGTGGACGCTTCGGTCTGCGGGTGCAGCACGCGGACCTCGGCGCGATAGCCCGCGCTCTCGCGGTGGAAGCGGATCAGGCGGCGCAGCGTGTAGCGGCGTTCCGAAGTCCCCGTCGTGGAAATCTGCTCGGTGGTGACGAGCAGCGGCACTTCGAGCGGCGGAGCGAAGGCCGGCGCGGCGACGGCCGCCTGGAGCAGCAGCGCCGCGGCGAGCATCAGCCGGTTTCCGTGCTCACCCAGCGCCACACTGCGTTCGTCGCGGCGACGGGCCAGATCTCGACCACCGGCAGGTCATAGGGATGCAGCGCCTCGATCCGCTCGCGCAGTCGCTCGGCGAGCTCGACCGTGGTCTTGAAGAGCGCGGGCACTTCCTCCCCCCGCTCGATCGCGCCTTCCCAGCGATAGATGGCGCTGCTCGGCGCGAGGATGTTGACGCAGGCCGCCAGCCGCTCGGCGAGGACGGTTTCGGCGACGCGCTCGGCATCGGCGCGGGCGGGAAGCGTGGTGTAGAGGAGCGCGAGGTCGCTCACCGCCGCTGCCCGACGACGTGCGCGCCCCAGGCCGTGGCGATCACCAGCAGCGCGCCGGTGAGCTGGTGGAGCGCGGCGAGCTCGAGGTTCACGCTCGTCATCACCGTGGCGATGCCCAGCAGGATCTGCGTTCCGAATGCACTGTGGATCGCGATCGAGGCGCGGCGATCGAGTCCGCGCGTGGCGCGCGCCAGCACGACGAGCGCCGCGACCGTGACCCAGGCCCACCAGCGGTGGACGAAATGGACGATCGCGGGATCGTTGAAGAGCGCGTCGAGGAACGGCCGGCCCTCCACGGTCGCACCGGGGAAGAAGCGGCCGTTCATCAGCGGCCACTGGTCGGTGACCAGCCCCGCGTTGAGCCCCGCGACGAGCGCGCCGTAGAAGAGCTGGACGAAGAGGATCAGTCCCGTCACGGCGCCGAGCGACGTCAGCCGTGCCGGACGGGCATCCGGCGTTCGGGCGAGCACGCGCAGGT
>DATLJJ010000551.1:0-2491 GCA_035538975.1 Sphingomonas sp.
AGCGGAACCCCGGAACGGGAGACTTTGGATGACGCGGGCCCATCATGGCAGCTTCTCTTCTGACCGGCCGTCGCCAGCCGCTCATGACATTCCTTCCGCGACACAGGCCGCGGATTCAGGCATATAGTCGGCGAATAGTTAACCGAAACAAAAGGATAATAACCGCTTAACGCGGAAGCCTCCCCGTCCCGGCAACTGCTCGCCGTCTTCGTTCAGCATCAAGGCGGCGTTTCCGTCGTGAATATGGCGCGAAGGTCCCCATTCCCGCCCCGCGTGATCTTGATCGATCACATTCCCGTCCGTTATCCGCCCCACCTCGGCACCATCTTTTTCAGCCAGCCGGTTCCCAGCCCTGCGGATCATGCCTAAGTTGACCCATTATGCGCGCAAACCCGGCTCCGATAAATACGTCAGAAGCTCAGGACGCCGCCCCGCGCGGTTTCTCCATCGATGCCCATCGGCTCACGGCGTCGAAGGCCGCACCGGGCCTCCACCTGGTCGCAACCCCCATCGGCAATCTCGGCGACATCACGCTGCGCGCGCTGCAGACGCTCGCCGGCGTCGATGTCATCTTCTGCGAGGACACCCGCATCACGCGGCGCCTGACGGAGCGCTACGCCATTGCGGCCCAGCTCAAGCAATATCACGAGCACAACGCCGAAGCCGCGCGACCAAAGATTCTGGAAGCGCTCGCGGCTGGCGGCTCGGTCGCGCTGGTCTCCGACGCGGGCACGCCACTGATTTCCGATCCCGGTTTCAAGCTGGTGCGCGAGGTCTGCGCCGCCGGCCATGCGGTGCATGCGCTGCCCGGCCCGTCCTCGGTGCTGGCAGCCCTGTCGGTCGCCGCGCTGCCGACCGATCGCTTTTTCTTCGAGGGCTTCTTGCCGGCGAAATCCGCCGCGCGCCGCGCTCGCCTGGCCGAGCTTGCACGTATCGACGCCACGCTGGTGATGTTCGAATCGGGCAATCGGATGCAGGCCACCCTGACCGACCTCGCCGAGATCATGGGCGAGCGGGAAGCCGCAGTCTGCCGCGAGCTGACGAAATTGCACGAAGAGGTCAGGCGTGCGCCTCTGGCCGAATTCGCGCGGCAAGCCGACGCGCCTGAGACGCGCGGCGAATTCGTCCTGGTGATCGGCCCGCCTGCAGCCGACGCCGAGGTGCTGGCATCGGACGCACTCGACGATCTCTTGCGCGAGCAGCTTGCCGCTCACACCGTGAAGGACGCCGTGGCGCACGCGGTGGCGCTCTCGGGGCGGCCGCGCCGCGAGGTCTATGCCCGCGCGCTCGAGCTCGCGAAGGATCTGCGAGGCGGCGATGGCGAAGACTGAGAACCCCCGGGAACCAAAGGTCGCCTCGCCCGAGCGCGTCGCCGCGTTTCGCACCGGCATCTCCGCCGAGAGCCGCGCCGCGGCCTATCTGATGGCCAAGGGCTACCGCATCCTCGCCAAGCGCTACCGCACCCCGCATGGCGAGATCGACATCGTGGCGCGCCGACGCAATTTGATCGCCTTCGTCGAGGTCAAGGCGCGGGCGAGCCTGGACGACGCCGCGTTCGCCGTGACGCCCCGCCAGCAGCAGCGCATCATCGACGCCGCGCAAGGCTGGCTCGTGGCGCATCCCGAGCATGCCGAATTCGAGTTGCGATTCGACGCCATGCTGATTGCGCCGCGCTCGCTTCCGCGCCATGTGTTGGCGGCATTCGACGCCTCGACCTGAAAGGCAGACCATGAAGCTCAACGTCGCCGTCCAGATGGACCCCATTGCCCGCATCAACATCAAGGGCGATTCCACCTTTGCGCTGCTTCTGGAGGCGCAGAAGCGCGGCCATGGCCTGTCCTATTACACGCCCGACAAGCTCTCGATGGTCGGCGATGAACTGGTCGCACCGGTTCAGCTCCTGACCGTGCGCGACGAGCCCGGCAATCACTTCACTCTCGGAGAGCCCAGGCGCGAAGCGCTGAACGGCTTCGACGTGGTGCTGCTGCGCCAGGACCCGCCGTTCGACCTCGCCTACATCACCTCCACGCATTTCCTGGAGCGCATTCATCCGAAGACGCTGGTGGTCAACGATCCCGCCTCGGTGCGCAACGCGCCGGAGAAGCTGTTCGTGATGAATTTTCCGCAGCTGATGCCGCCGACGCTGATCTCGCGCGACCTCGACGAGATCAATGCGTTTCGCGACAGGCACGGCGCCGTCGTGATGAAGCCGCTGCACGGACATGGCGGCGCGGCGGTGTTCCGCGTGATGCCGCAGGACATGAATTTCGGCTCGCTGTTCGACATGTTCTCGGTCACTTTCAAGGAGCCCTGGGTGATCCAGCAATTCATCCCGGAGGTTAAGCACGGGGACAAGCGCATCATCCTGGTCGACGGCGAGTTCGCCGGCGCGGTGAACCGCGTGCCGGCCACTGACGACCTGCGCTCCAACATGGTGCGCGGTGGGGCGGCACAGGAGACCGAGCTCACGCCGCGCGAACGCGAGATCTGT
>DATLJJ010000552.1:0-22049 GCA_035538975.1 Sphingomonas sp.
CGAGGCGTAGCTCATGATCCGCATCTTGAGCAGCCCCATGTCGCCCATGCGGCGATAGGTGAGCCAATCCTCGCCGCTGGTGCCCATGTCGGCGGTTGCGGTGATCCCCATAGAGAGCAGCCGGTCCTGCGCGGCGAGGAAGGCGGCATTGCGTTCGCGCGGAGTGGGCTGGGGAAGAACTTTGGTGAGGAGCGCCATCGCGTGATCGACGAGCACACCAGCGGGCTTGCCGCCTGCGCTGCGCTCGATCCGGCCGCCGGCGGGATCTCTGGTCTCGGCGGTGATGCCCGCGAGCGCGAGGGCACGGCTGTTTGCCCAGCCCGCGTGACCGTCGACGCGCTCGAGCCACACCGGCCGGTCGCTGACTGCGGCATCCAGCTCGGCGGCGGTGGGGAAACGGCCGAGCTTCCACCGCTCCTGGTTCCAGCCGCTGCCGATCACCCATTTGGTCGGGTTGGCGGCCGCATAGGTGCGGATCTTGCCCAGCGCCTCCTCGAGCGAGTTGGTGGCCGACAGGTCGAGCTGCAGGATCTGCTGGCCCAGCCCCATGACATGGCCGTGCGCGTCGATCATGCCGGGGACGAGCGTCTTGCCGCCCATGTCGATGCGCCATTCGAGCTTCTTGGGGCGCCTGTCCTTGGCGGCGAGCAGCCGCGTGATCTTGCCGTCGCGCGCGAACTGGAGCCCGGTGAAGCGTACGACCTGGCCCTTGTCGTCCAGCGTCATGCCGTTGACGTTGTCGACCAGCCCGTCGGCGCGGGCGGTGGCGGGGATGGCGATGAGGGCGAGCGAGGCGAGGACACGCAGGAGCGGCTTGAGCATGCCGAGGGCATAGGGCCTGTTCCCCCGTGGCGCCAGATGGTCTAGGCGGGGACCACTATGGCAACCAAAGCAGCTCCCGCGGCCGCGCCGCTCCCCGTTTCGATCGATGACGTCCGTGCAGCGCAGGCGCGCATTGCCGGGCAGATCGTGCGGACGCCCACGCTGGTGAGCAAGACGCTGTCGGAGCTGACGGGCGCCACCGTCTATCTCAAGTTCGAGAACCTTCAGTTCACCGCGGCCTATAAAGAGCGCGGCGCGCTCAACACGCTGCTCCAGCTCGACGACACGGCGCGCTCCAAGGGCGTGATCGCGGCCTCGGCGGGCAACCATGCGCAGGGGCTCGCCTATCACGCGACGCGGCTGGGCATCCCCAGCACGATCGTGATGCCGAAGAACACGCCCGTGGTGAAAGTGACCCAGACCGAGGGGCACGGCGCGACCGTGATCCTCGAGGGCGAGACCTTCGATGCGGCCTATGCGCATTCGCGCAAGCTCGAAGCCGAGCACGGCTATACCTTCGTCCATCCTTTCGACGACGAGCGGATCATCGCGGGGCAGGGCACCGCGGCGCTCGAGATGTTCGAGGACGTTCCCGATCTCGACATGCTGGTGGTGCCGATCGGCGGCGGCGGGCTGATCTCGGGCTGCGCGACGGTCGCGAGGGCGGCGGGGCGCCCGATCGAGGTCGTGGGCGTCGAGGCCGAGCTCTACCCCTCGATGTACAACCGCATCCACCATACCGAGATGCCCTGCGCCGGCGACACGCTGGCCGAGGGTATCGCGGTCAAGGAGCCCGGCGCGATCACTGCGAAGATGGTCGAGGCGCTGGTCGACGACATCGTGCTGGTGAGCGAGCGCCGGCTTGAGGAGGCAGTGAGCCTGCTGCTCCAGATCGAGAAGACCGTAGTCGAGGGCGCGGGCGCGGCGGGGCTCGCCGCGCTGCTCGCCGAGCCCGAGCGCTTCCGCGGCAAGAAGGTGGGCACCATCCTGTGCGGCGGCAACATCGACACGCGGCTGCTCGCCAATGTGCTGCTGCGCGACCTCGCCCGTTCGGGCCGGCTCGCGCGGCTGCGCATCCGCCTGCAGGACCGGCCGGGCGCGCTCTACAATGTCGCGCGCATTTTCCACGAGCAGGGCGTGAACATCATCGAGGTCTATCACCAGCGCGTGTTCACCACGCTTCCGGCGAAGGGACTGATCACCGACATCGAATGCGAGGCGCGCGACCGCAATCACCTCGACCGGCTGATCACCGCGCTGCGCCGCGCGCAGTACGAAGTGAGCCAGGTCGAGCTCGCCTGACGGGCCCCGGAATCCTATTTTATAAGGGGCCGCTGCCTGCGCGTCCGGAACTGGTAGTTAGCTGCCGTTCGCTTCTTTAGCCCCGCCCCTGCAGGGGAGGGGCTTAGATGTTCGCAATTGGCGTTTGCAGTCATTCTCTTCCGGGACCCGCTTGCTCCAGCCTCAGCCGCGACGATCCGACGAAACGAATCGCCTGCGCGGCGAGTTGAGTCCGGTGGCGATTCACGCGGACTCGTGCCCCGTGTACTCTGCCCGAGAGACAGTCTGACCGCGCGCATCGGGCGTCGCGGCTGGTTGACGGATGTGGTGAATGACCGAGCTTCGCGTTTCGACGCGCCTGCAGCTAAGTCTTTGTTTCGCTTCCGATCTGTCGAACCGCTGCGTTAACCTTCTTTTATGGTAAACGCACTTTTCATAAATCGCGCGGCGCTTCATAGTCGCCTCGAAAGGCCGATTCCGGACCGGCAGAGAGGGGCGATCGAGCGGTGACTGCAATTTCCCGTTTCCCGCGTTTCTTCGTGACGAGCCCGAGCCCGTGTCCGTACCTGCCGGGTCGGCAGGAGCGGAAGATCTTCACCGAGCTGACCGGCCAGCACGCGTCCGAGCTCAACGATGCGCTGGGCCGGATCGGCTTCCGCCGCAGCCAGTCTGTCGCCTATCGGCCGAGTTGCGCGGGATGCACCGCCTGCGTCTCGGTGCGCGTCGTCGCCGACCAGTTCCAGCCCAACGCCACCCAGCGCAAGCTGCTGCGGCGGAACGCGGACCTGGAGGTGACGGCCTGCAAGCCCTGGGCGACCGAGGAGCAGTTCGCGCTGCTCCGCCGCTATCTCGAGACGCGCCATCCGGGCGGCGGCATGGCCGCGATGGACGATAACGACTATGCCGACATGGTCGAGCAGTCGCCGGTCAGCTCCTATGTGATCGAATATCGCGAGCCTTCGGTCGACGGGCGGCGCGGAAAGCTGGTGGGCGCGTGCATCACCGATCAGCAGGCCGACGGCCTGTCGATGATCTACAGCTTCTTCGAGACGGAGGATGCCAGCCGGCCCTCGCTCGGCAACTTCATCATCATGGATCACATCCTGCGCAGCTGCGCGGCCGGCCTGCCCTATGTCTATCTCGGCTATTGGGTGAAGGGATCGGAGCGGATGGCGTACAAGACGCGCTATCGTCCGATCGAAGTGCTGGGCCCGAACGGCTGGTCGCTGCTCGCCGACAACGAAACTCCGGCAGACATGGCGGCGTCGAGCCTGGTGCGCGAGCTGGCCTGACCCTATTCCTCGGCGAAGGCCTGAAGGTCGACGTCGAGCTTCTCGTCACCGGAGCCGACCCGCATTCCTACGATCGCGGCCGCGCCTGCAGCGTCGAGCCCCACCGCCATGCGCACATAGCGTTCGTCGGGCGAAAGTCCCTTCACCGGATCGAACCCGATCCAGCCCAGCCCGTCGACATGGGCTTCGGCCCAGGCGTGGGGTGCGGAGCGGGCTACGCCGTCGCTGCAATAGCCCGAGGTATAGCGTGCCGGCGCCCCAAGGCTCCGCGCTGCGGCGATGAACATCTGCGCCACGTCGCGTGAGGTGACGCGATTGCTTTCGAATGCGCTGGCAGCGGCGACCCCGGTGTCGGGAGCATCGGGCGCGCGGGGAAAGCGGGTGTGGAGCGCGGTGTTGAGCCGGTGCAGCCGCTCGAGCGGGTCTGCCACGCCTGCGACGCTGTCCGCGGCGAACTGGGAGAGTTCGTGGCCGGGCATGGTTCGCGGCGTGCTGCGCAGGAACAGCATCGGGGCAAGCGGTTCGATGCCGCCGCGCACCACGCCGTTGGCCTCTGTCGTCAGCACCTCGCCGGATACGGTGACGTCGAAGGTCTCGAGCGGGCCATCGGCGTAGAGCATCGTGACGGCATTGCCGAAGCCGTCGGTGCCGTCGCGCATCCGCGCGTCGCAGTCGATCCCGATGAGCCAGCTCACCACCGTCTGATCGGCGGTGTCGGAAGGCGTGAGGCGGAGCAACTGGACGATCCGCGCCTGAGGCTCGGAAAATCGGTAGCGCGTGCGATGGTCGATCGAGATGCGCATTCAGGTCTCTCCTTGGGTTCGCAGGGCGGCCGCAAAGCGGCGGCGCGTCCTTTGCCGCCTGGACAGCGTAGCGTCGTCGGTCACGATGCTTTGGCATCGCGCCACTCCCGTCTCCTTGCCGGCCGACAAATGCCACACCGTCACGACTACCTCCGAACCCGAGAGGAGACCTAAATGAACCTGAACTGGCGCGCGATGGCGGCGTCGAGCATCGCGTTCTCGTGGATGAAGGCCGCAAGATGCTCGTGGAGGCCGCTCAGGATCACCTCGGCGGTGCGGGTCTTCTGCATCCGCGCCACGCGCGCGCGCGCCATGCGGTCGGCTTCGCCCTGCAGCCCGGTGCATCTGGCGAGCTGGTTGAGCAGCCCCACCGACTCCTCGACGCACGCCGCCAGACTGCGCGGCAGCTCGGCGCGGCTGACGAGCAGGTCGATGACGTTCGCGGGCTGCAGCCCCTCGCTGTAGAGCCAGCGATAGGCAGTGACGGCGGAAACGGTCTGGAGGATCGTCGTCCATTGGTCGCGGTCGACCACGCCGCCCACCGCTTCGCCTTCGGGCAGCAGCAGGTGATATTTGACGTCGACCAGCCGCGCGGTGTTGTCGGCGCGCTCGATCGCAGCGCCGAGCTGGATGAGCAGCGTGGCCTCGTTGCGCATCATCCGGTGGATCGCGCCCTCGAACCCGCGCGTCTCGCCCTTCACCTGCTCGACGAGGTTGAGCGTGGCGGTAGCGCCGCCCGTCGAGGCGCGGTTCTGGAACAGCCACCACGCCCGGTTGATCGCGGTCCATGCCTCGCGGGTGAGCGCAGTGCGCACCGCGCGCGCGTTGTTGCGTGCCATCTCGAGGCAGCGGACGATCGAGCCCGGATGGCTGGCGTCGAGCGTCAGGAAGCCCGCGACATTGGTCTGGTTCACCTTCGCGCCTGTCGCGGCGAAGGCCTCGTCATTGTAGCTGACCGCGAGCGCGCTCTGCCACGCCGCCTCGCCTGCGGGCCGCGCCGAGAGTGCGTCGAGCCGGATGGTCGCCTCGACCAGCCGGGCGATGAAGTCCGCACGCTCGACATAGCGGCCGAGCCAGTAGAGCGCCGCGGCGGTGCGGGAGAGCATCAGCATGAGGGGTGATCCAATCCTCCCCCGGAGGGGGAGGGGGACCAGCTGCAGGCTGGTGGAGGGATAGCTTCCGCCGGCGACATCGCTCGTGGAGAATATCCCTCCACCAAGCTTCGCTTGGTCCCCCTCCCCCTCCGGGGGAGGACCTGATCGCAACCCCTCACAGATCCTCCAGCAGCACGAAGCTGTCCTTGGTGCCGCCGCCCTGGCTCGAGTTCACCACCAGCGAGCCCTCGCGCAACGCCACGCGGGTGAGGCCGCCGGGAACGACGCGGACGCCGTCGCTGCCGGTGAGCACGAAGGGGCGGAAGTCGACGTGGCGCGGCGAGAGGCCGGCTTCGGTGACGGTCGGCACGGTCGAGAGTGCGAGCGTCGGCTGCGCGATGTAGCGGTGCGGCTCGGCGATCAGCGCGGTGCGGAAATCGTCGATCTCGGTACGGCTTGCCGTGGGGCCGACGAGCATGCCGTAGCCGCCCGAGCCGTCGACCAGCTTGACCACCAGCTCGTCCAGATGATCGAGCACGTACTTCAGCGCCTGCGGCTCGCGGCAGCGCCAGGTCTCGACGTTGGGCAGCTTCGCCTCGCCGCCCGAATAGAAGCGCACGATCTCGGGCATGTAGCTGTAGATCGCCTTGTCGTCGGCGATGCCGTTTCCGGGCGCATTGATCAGCGCGACGTTGCCCGCGCGGTAGGCGGCGATCAGTCCCGGCACGCCGAGCAGCGAGTCCGCGCGGAAGGTGAGGGGATCGAGGAAATCATCGTCGATCCGGCGGTAGATCACGTCCACCTTCACGCGGCCCGCGATCGTCTGCATCCAGACCATGTCGTCGTCGACGACCAGGTCGGCGGCCTCGACCAGCTCGATTCCCATCGAGTCGGCGAGGAAGCTGTGCTCATAATAGGCCGAGTTGAAGTGGCCCGGCGTAAGCACCACGCACACCGGATGCGGATTGTCGCCCGGCGCCACCGAGCGCATCGTCGCGAGCAGCATGTCGGGATAGGAATCGACCGGCGCGACGCGGAAGTGCCGGAACAGCTCGGGGCAAAGCCGCAGCATCGCCTCGCGGTTCTCGAGCATGTAGGAGACGCCCGAAGGCGTGCGGGCATTGTCCTCGAGCACGTAGAACCGGTCGGGGCCGGTGCGGACGAGATCGATCCCGCAGATATGCGCCCGGACGCCGTGCGGCGGGCGGATTCCCGCGACTTCCGGCCGGAATTGGTCGTTCTTGTAGATCAGCTCGGGCGGGATCAGCCCCTCGGCGAGGATGCGGCGCTCGCCGTAGATGTCCTCGAGGAAGGCATTGATCGCCTCGACGCGCTGGACCAGCCCTTCGGAGAGACGCTGCCATTCGTCGGGCAGGAAGATGCGCGGCACGATGTCGAAAGGGATGATCCGCTCGGCCGCGTCGCTGTCGCCATAGACGGCGAAGGTGATGCCGAGCTGGCGGAAGGCTGCCTCGGCAGATTGCTGGCGGCGCTGGAGCTCGGCGCAGGGCGTTTCCGCGATCCAGCGGGATAGCGGAGCGAATTCGGGACGCGGCGCCTCGGGCCCGCCGCGGCCCCAGATCTCGTCGAACGCCGCGTTTGATGCCATCCGATCTCCAAGCGAAGGAGCCGCCCCGTGAGTTCCATGCTGCAACGCATTGCTGCGCTGCACAAGAGGCTTCAGCGGCTCCGGGCGAGATCGGTCAGGAGCGACTGGCTGAGGATCTGCGGCAGTACCTCGGGTTCGGCGGCGCCAGGCTTGTACCACAGGTAGAGCGGCACGCCGGCGCGGTTGTGCCGTTCGATGAAGCGGCCGAGCTCGGGATTGCCGTCGGTCCAGTCGCCGACCAGCACCGCGACCTTGCCATCGGCGAGCGCGCGCGCGACGGGTTCGGTCTCGATCACGGCCTTTTCGTTGACCTTGCAGGTCAGGCACCAGTCGGCAGTGAAATAGGCGAAGACGGGGCGGCCCTCGCCGCGGAGCTGCGCGAGGCGCGCCTCGCTGAACGGCTCGGCGCCGGCGAGGGTCGCGCGTTTGGCGGTTGCCGTCGCGGGGCGGATGACGACGGCTGCGGCGAGCGCGAGCAGGAGCAGGGGCAGGGCCGGGAGCCAGGGTCTGGCGGCACCGCGCGCCTGCCGGCGTCCACCCCACCAGAGGGCGAGCGAAGCAAGCAGCGTCGCGCCCAGCCCGAACGCCATGCCGTCGACGCCGGCCTGCCGCCCGAGCACCCAGGCGAGCGCCAGCGCGGTGAGGAACATCGGCACCGAAAGGATGCGCCTGAGCGTCGCCATCCACGCGCCGGGCCTTGGCAGCCGGCGGCGGAGCGCGGGCACGAATCCGAGCAGCAGGAAGGGGAGCGCGATGCCGAGCCCCAGCCCGGCGAACACCGCCAGCGCCGCGTACCACGGCAGCACCAGCGCGGCGCCCATCGCCGACGCCATGAAAGGGCCCGCGCACGGCGTCGCGACGAAAGCCGCGAGCGCGCCGGTGGCGAAGGCGCCGCCATGCCCCCGGGCCGCGGCGCGATTGACGAAGCCTGGCGCGTTGATCTCGAACAGCCCGGCAAGGTTGAGCGCGATCGCGCTGACCAGTAGCAGCAGGAGCAGGATCACGCGGGGACTGGTGAGCTGGAAGCCCCAGCCCACCGCGGTGCCCCCCGCCCGCAGCGCGAGCATCGCCGCGCCCAGCGCGAGACACACCAGCACCACGCCTGCGGCGTAGGCGAGCGCTTCCATGCGGGGGCTGGCTTCGGCGTCGTTGGATTTGGCGAGGCTGAGCGCCTTGAGGCTCAGGATCGGGAAGACGCAGGGCATGACGTTGAGCACCAGCCCGCCCAGCACTGCGGCACCGAAGGCGAGCAGCGCGGCCGCCAGACCTGCGCCGGCGAGCCCCGCGCGGGCAGGGGACACGGTTCCGGGCTGCGCGCGTACCGTGAAGCCGCGGCCGTCGATTGCGAGAACGCCCTCGATCAGCGCGGGTGTCGTCCCCCTGGCGGCGGTCTCGATCACGATGCTGTCGCCGTCGCGGCCGAGCTTCTGCGGCGCGGCATAGTCGATCACGTCGCGTGTTGCCGGGAAGAACCAAGCGTCACCGGAGATCTCGCCGGCGGGAAAGGGCACGGCGAGGCGGATGCGTCCGTTCTCCACCTGGAAGCGCGCATCGACGTTGAGCGGCTTGGGCAGCGCCGCACGCCAGCCGTCGAAACGGGCGCGGCGATCGGCGGGAATGCTGCCGTCGCCGACGACGAGTTGCGTCGCCAGCTCGGCGCGTTCGGGCACGCAGATCTTGTCGGTGCAGACCAGATAGTCGAGCCGCACCCGCACTGGCAGCGCCTGACCCGGAGCGGCGTCCGCCGGAACGCGCAGCTCCACCAGCTGCGCGAAGGGGCCCTCGAAGACGAAGTTCATCAGCCCCGCGATCACCAGCCGCTGAGGCACGGGATAGCGCAGCGGCCCCGCGGTCATCCCTGCAGGAAGCGTCCATGCGGCGCGCGCGGGCAGGCCTGCATCGCCCGGATTCTGCCAATAGGCATGCCAGCCGGGCTCCGGGATGGAGGCGAAGGCGAGGGTGACGTCGCTGCCGGGCGCGGGGCGTTCGGTCTCGGCGACGAGTTCGATGCGGACGTGCGGGCCCCTGCCGACCGGCTGCGCCGCGGCGGGCGCACCGACGAGCGCCGCGAAGGCCGCGAGCAGCGACATCAAGCTGAAACAGAATGCGCGCATCCACTCGCCCCGTCGATCCGGCGCCACCGATAGCAGCGACGGTGCGGGATTGGCGAGCAGGGAGTTGGCGTCCGCCGATTGCCCCCTGTCCCGTGCCCACTCCTGCGGCTATGCCTCCGTTCGCCGGGGCGTCCGTGCCGTGCAAGACCTTTCCCGCCTGGAGACTGCAATGAAGCTCGTCGGTTCGATCCTGTCCGCTGCGGCGCTGGTCGCGTCCGCACCGCTCGCCGCGCGCGAAGCGGCGCCCGCGCAGCCCCAGGCTGAGCCTGCGCGCGCCGCGCCCAGGCTGCTGGTGGTGATCTCGGTCGACCAGTTTTCTGCCGACCTGTTCGCCGAATATCGTACGCATTTCACTGGCGGCTTCGCGCGGCTGCTCTCGGGTGCCGTCTTCCCGGCGGGCTATCAGAGCCACGGGGCGACCGAGACCTGCCCGGGCCACTCGACGATCCTCACCGGCGCCCGCCCCGCGCGCACCGGCATCATCGCGAACGACTGGACCGATTTCTCGGCCGGTCGCGCGGACAAGACCGTCTATTGCGCCGAGGACGAGCGCGTGCCGGGCAGCAATTCGAGCGCCTATACGGTCTCGGACGTGCATCTGAAGGTGCCGACGCTGGGTGAGTGGATGAAGGCCGCGCACCCCGGCAGCCGCGTCGTCTCCGTCGCGGGCAAGGACCGCGCCGCCGTTATGATGGGCGGGCACAAGGTCGACGAACTCTGGTGGTGGAACGGCAAGGACGGTTTCGTCTCTTATGCCGGCCGCGCGATGCCGCCGATGATCACCCGCATGAACGCGAACATCGTGGCGCGTGTCGCCGAAGCCCAACCGGCAATGGAGTTGCCGGGCTTTTGCGTCCCGAAAGCACGCGCCATTCCGGTCGGCGGCGGCAAGACCGTAGGTGATGGCCGTTTCGCGCGCGCGGCGGGTGATGCCAAAGCCTTCCGCGCCTCGCCCGAGTTCGACGAATCGGTCCTCGCCACTGCGGCGGGTCTCGCAACCGAGATGAAGCTCGGCCAGGGTGCCGATACCGACCTGCTGATCGTCGGGGCGTCGGCCACCGACTATGTCGGCCACACGCTGGGCACCGCGGGCAGCGAGATGTGCCTCCAGCTTTCGGCGCTCGACCAGTATCTGGGCAAGTTCTTCGCTGCGCTCGACCAGACGGGCGTGGACTATGCCGTGGTGCTCACGGCGGATCACGGCGGCCACGACCTGCCGGAGCGCAACCGCGACCATGCAGCGCCGATGGCTGCGCGCGTCGACCCGGTGCTGGCACCCTCAGCGATGGGCAAGGCGATCGCCACGTCGATGGGCCTCGGCACCGAATCGGTGCTTGTCGGCAGTGCGGCAGGAGACGTCTACGTGACGCCGGGCCTCACCCCGGCGCAGCGCAAGGCCGTGCTCGACGAGGCGATCAAGCGCTATTCGGCGCACCCGCAGGTGCAGGGCGTGTTCACACGCGCCCAGATCGAGGCGACTCCGCTCGCCAAGACTCCGCCCGAGACCTGGACGCTGCTCGAACGCGCACGCGCCTCCTACAGCCGGGATCGCTCGGGCGATTTCGTGATCGCGCTCAAGCCGCGCGTCACGCCGATCGCCGATCCGACCAGGGGCTCGGTCGCGACCCACGGCAGCTTCTGGGATTACGACCGGCGCGTGCCGATCCTGTTCTGGCGCAAGGGGATGACCGGCTTCGAGCAGCCGCTGTCGGTGGAGACGGTGGACATCGCCCCGACGCTCGCGGCGCTGATCGATGTGAAAGTGCCGGTCGAGATCGACGGGCGCTGCCTCGATCTGGACGCCGGGGCAGGGGATACGTGCCGGTGAGACGCGCTAAGTCCCTCCCCTGACGGGGAGGGGTTTTCGTATCAGCGCCGCTCGAAGGGGCGGATGCCCGGGCCCAGCCGATTGTCCTTGAGCGTGATCGCCGACCCGCTGAGGTCCGCGACGAACGCGGGGTTGGTCGGCGCGCCAGGGGCGAGGGTGGCGACATTGCTCTCCACGCGAAGCCCCGCCGAAGGATAGGTCCGCGATTCCGCGGCGACCACGATCAGTCCGGAGTGGTTCTCCTTGGCACGGCCCTGGACGAAGGTGTTGCGGGCGATCAGCCCCGTGCCGCCTTCGCACAGGTCGATCATATAGTTGGTCTTGCGGCCTGCGCTGTCATCGAAGCTCGAATCGGTGATGTTCGCGCGGCGCGCGCGCAGCTTGACGTAATGGCCGCCGGTGCCGCGCTCGAAGCGCGAACGCGTGATGTTCACGTCGCCGTCGACGGCGAGGTAGATCGAATGGCTGCAGTCGACCGTCTCGTCGCACTGGCCGAGCCCCGAAAAGGTCGAGCGGTCGATCGTGATGCGGCGCACCGTCTCGTGCCCGCCGCCGAGGATGCCTTCCTGGCTGTCGAGGAACATCGCGTTGGTGACGGTGAGGTCGCCCATTTCGATACGGACCCCGGCGCCGTTGCCGTCGGGCACCGAATAGCCGCGGAACACGATGCCGTCGATCGCCGAGCCGCGGCCGCGCAGCACGAAGCCGGCCTTGCCCTCGCACGCCTCGCGCTCGAAGATCGCCTTGCCGGGCTCGACTGCCTTGTAGGTGATGCGGCCCCCGGTCTGGACCGTGCACTGGCGATAGGTACCCGGCGCGATCAGGATGGTGGCGGTGCCGTCGCGCACTGCGGTGACCGCGTCATCGATGGTGGCGAAACCCTCTCCGGTCTCGGCGATCACGAAGGGCGCGCGCTGCGGCTCTGCAGCGGCAGGAGCGGCGAAGGCGAGGAGCAGGATGAACGGGCGCATGACGTCTCCATGCACCCGCGCAGGCAAATGCCCGGTTAAGACGGGTTGCGGAGCATCTTGATGATGCCCGAAAAGTCGAGCGTGGCGCCTTCGCCGTTCACGAAGCGCTCGTAGAGCTCGGCGGCGCGGGCGCCCATCGGGGTCTCGGCGCCGGTGCCCTGCGCGGCTTCCATCGCGAGGCGGAGATCCTTGAGCATCAGCGGCGCCGCGAAGCCGCCGTGATAGTCGTGGTCGGCGGGGCTCTCGGGGCCCACGCCGGGCAGCGGGCAATAGCTCGTCATCGACCAGCTCTGGCCCGAACTGACCGAAGCGATGTCGTAGAAGCGCTGCGGATCGAGGCCGAGCTTTTCGGCGAGCGCGAAGGCTTCGCAGGTGGCGATCATCGTCGCGCCGAGGATCATGTTGTTGCAGATCTTGGCAGCCTGGCCGGCGCCGCTGCTGCCGGCGTGGATCACTGCCTTGCCCATATCGGAGAGATAGTGTTCGGCGCGGCCGAACGCTTCGGCGCTGCCGCCGACCATGAAGGTGAGCGTGCCGGCATTGGCAGCCGTGATCCCGCCGGAAACCGGCGCGTCCACTGCCGCAAGCCCATGTTCGGTGGCCGCCTGCGCGACGCGGCGCGCGGTGTCGACGTCGATGGTCGAGCAATCGATCAGCACTGCGCCGGGTGCGGCGTTGGGCAGCACGCTTTCGGAATAGACCTGTTCCACGTGCTTTCCGGCGGGCAGCATGGTGACGATGGCCTCGGCCCCCTCGACTGCTTCGGCTGCGTCGGCGACAGGAAGGCAGCCGGCCTTCTTCGCGCGCTCCAGCGCATCGGCCGACAGGTCAAAGGCGCGGACGTCGTGCCCCGCTTTGGCCAGGTTCGCGGCCATGCCGCCGCCCATGTTGCCCAGTCCGATGAAGGCGACTCGTGCCATTACTTGCCCTTCCAGCTTCCCGGCCGCTTCTCGACGAAGGCGGCCATGCCTTCCTTCTGGTCTTCGGTGCCGAACAGCGCGTGGAACAGCCGGCGCTCGAAGGCGACGCCCTGCGCCAGCGTGGTCTCGTACGCCGCATTGACCATCTCCTTGTTGGCCTTGACCGCGAGCGGCGCCATCGATGCGATCGTCGCGGCAGTCTTCACGGCTTCGTCGACCAGCTCGGCGGCGGGCACGATGCGGCTGACGAGCCCGGCGCGCTCGGCTTCGGCGGCGTCCATGATCCTGCCGGTGAGGCACATCTCCATCGCCTTGGCCTTGCCCACGGCGCGGGTAAGGCGCTGCGAGCCGCCCATGCCGGGCGAGACCGCGAGCTTGATCTCGGGCTGGCCGAACTTCGCGCTGTCGGCGGCGAGGATGAAGTCGCACATCATCGCCAGCTCGCAGCCGCCGCCCAGCGCATAGCCGGCGACCGCGGCGATGATCGGCTTGCGCGTGCGGGTGAACGCGTCCCAGCCGGCGAAGAAATCGTGGCCGTACATGTCGGCGAAGCCCTGCGCCTGCATCTCCTTGATGTCGGCGCCCGCGGCGAAGGCCTTCTCGCTGCCGGTGATCACGGCACAGCCCTGCGAGGTGTCCCTGTCGAAGGCCGCCATCGCGTCGAGAAGCTCGGCCAGCACCTGGCTGTTGAGCGCATTGAGCGCCTGCGGGCGGTTGAGCGTGACGAGCGTCACGGCGCCGCGCTGCTCGACGAGGATGGTTTCGTAGGTCATGCGGGGGTCCAGGCTTCCTGTTCGGGCAAGGGGGCGAAGATTTCGTCGAGCATTGCGTCGGTAACTGCCTCGGGCGTCGCCGGGTCCCATTTGGGCGCATTGTCCTTGTCGACGATCACCGCGCGCACGCCCTCGAGAAAGTCGTGGCGGCCGAGTACGCGGCAGGCGATCGCATATTCCTGACGCATTTCGTCGGCGAAGCTCGGCATGCGGGCGCCTTCTCGAAGCTGGCGGAGCGCGACCTTCATCGTCTGGGGGGATTTGGTGCGCAGCGTCGCCAGTTCCTTGCGTGCCCATTCGTCCTCACTCGCCTCGGCCTCGAGCGCGACGATGACGTCCTCCAGACGGTCGGAGGCGAAGACGCGGTTGATCGCCTGGTGGTTGCGGGTGATCCGCGCATCGGGTGCGGGGCTCGACAGGTCGGTCAGGATCGTCGCGATATCGGCCGGGTTCTCCGCGATGCGCGCCTTGGCCTCTTCCAGCCGATCTGCGTGGAGGTAGTGGGTGGCGAGGCCGAGCGCGAGGCATTCGGCGCCGTCGAGCCGCGCGCCGGTGAGCGCGAGGAACTGGCCGGTGCGTCCAGGCAGGCGCGAGAGGTACCAGCCGCCGCCCACATCGGGAAACAGGCCGATGCCGGTCTCGGGCATGGCCAGCCGCGTGTTCTCGGTCGCGACGCGGAAGCGGGCGGGCATCGCGATGCCCACGCCGCCGCCCATGGTGATACCGTCCATGAAGGCGACGACCGGCTTGGGATAATGGAACAGCCGGTGGTTCATGCGGTATTCGTGGAAGAAAAAGTCGCGCGCGGCCTTGCCGTCGCCGGCACCGGATTCCGCGACCATGCGGATATCCCCGCCCGCGCAGAAGCCGCGGCCCTCCGCGTGATCGATCAGCACTGCCTCGACTGCGGAATCGTCCTGCCACGCGGCCAGCGCATCGGAGATGGCGTGGCACATGGCGGTGTTGAGCGCGTGAATCGCCTTGGGCCGATTAAGCCGGATGCGGCCCACGCGGCCATCGGCCGCTGCAATTACTTCGGGATCACTCACCGGATCTCGCCTCCAAGCCACTCCGCGGCTCCGCGGCTCCGCGTGAACGAATTTGACTCACGCGGAGACGCGGAGACGCGGAGAAGAGAGAATAATGCCGCTGGCGCGGCGTCGGCCTCGATCATTGCCGCGTAAGCTCCCGGCCGACGATCATGCGCATGACCTGGTTGGTGCCCTCGAGGATCGAGTGGACGCGGAGATCACGCCAGAAGCGCTCGATCGGATAGTCCATCAGATAGCCATAGCCGCCGTGGAGCTGGAGCGCGCGGTCGACCACGGACGAGCCGGTGTCGGTCGCGAGGCGCTTGGCCATCGCGGCGAATTTGGTCTTGTCGGGCGCGTTCGCGGTCACCTTGGCGGCAGCGAGGTAGAGGAGCGCACGGGCTGCCTCCAACTCGGTCGCCATGTCGGCGAGCGTGAACTGGGTGTTCTGGAAATCGGCGATCTGCCTCCCGAACTGCTGGCGCTCCTTCGTGTAGCGGATCGCCTCGTCGAGGCAGCGCTGCGCGCCGCCGAGCGAGCAGGCGCCGATGTTGAGCCGGCCGCCGTCGAGCCCCATCATCGCGAAGCGGAAGCCTTCGCCCTCGCCGCCGACGCGGTTCTCGACCGGCACGCGGACGTCTTCGAAAGTCACCTGTCGCGTCGGCTGCGAATGCCAGCCCAGCTTGCGCTCATTGGCACCGAAGCTGACGCCGGGCATGTCCTTCTCGATGACCAGGCACGAGATGCCCTTGGGGCCCTCTTCGCCGGTGCGGACCATCGTGACGTAGATTTCATTCTCGCCGGCGCCCGAGATGAACTGCTTGGAGCCGTTGACGACATAATGGTCGCCCCCGGAGTCACTGGCGCGCACCGCGCGGGTCCTGAGCGCGGCGGCGTCGGAGCCCGACGAAGGTTCGGTGAGGCAATAGCTCGCCATCCGCTCCATGGTGATCAGGCTGGGAAGATACTTCGCCTTGAGCTCGGCGCTCCCGAACCGGTCGATCATCCAGCTCGCCATATTGTGGATCGAGATGAACGCGCTGGTCGAGGGGCAGCCATAGGCCATCGCCTCCATGATCAGCGCCGCCTCGAGCCGGCCGAGGCCGATGCCGCCCGACTCTTCGGACACGTAGATCGAGGCGAAGCCGAGCTCGGCCGCGGCGCGGATCGTGTCACGCGGGAAGATGTGCTTCTCGTCCCATTCCGCCGCATAGGGCGTGATCGCGTCGGCAGTGAACTGGCGCGCCATTTCCTGGATCTGGAACTGCTCGTCGGTGAGGTCGAATTGGCCGGTCATGATCAACCCATCGTCGGAATTACGAAGGCGTTCTCGCCGGTGACCGAGCCGTCGGGCCAGCGCTGGGTGATGGTCTTGACCTTGGTCCAGAACTTCACGCCTTCCATGCCGTGCTGATTGGTGTCGCCGAAGGCCGAGCGCTTCCAGCCGCCGAACGTATGGTACGCCACCGGTACCGGGATCGGCACGTTGATGCCCACCATGCCCACGTTGACCCGCGCGGCGAACTCGCGCGCGGCATGGCCGTTGCGGGTGAAGATGGCGACGCCATTGCCGTACTGGTGGTCGCTCGGCAGGCGCAGCGCAGTCTCGAAATCGGGCGCGCGGACGATCTGCAGGACGGGGCCGAAGATCTCTTCCTTGTAGGACTGCATGTCGGGTGTCACGCGGTCGAACAGGCTGGGGCCGATGAAGAAGCCCTGCTCGTGCCCCTGTAACTGGAAGCCGCGGCCGTCGACTACCAGCTCTGCGCCTTCGTCGACGCCGGTCTGGATCCAGTTCTCGACGCGCTGCTTGTGCGCGGCATTGACCACCGGGCCGTAATGCGCCTCGGCATCGGTGCTGACTCCGACGCGGAGCTTCTCGATCGCGGGGATCAGCTTTTCGCGCAGCGCATCGGCGGTCTTGTCGCCTACCGGCACTACCACGGGGAGCGCCATGCAGCGCTCGCCGGCCGAGCCGAAGGCGGCTCCGGAGACATCGGCGACGACCTGGTCGAGGTCGGCATCGGGCATGACCACGCCGTGGTTCTTGGCGCCGCCCATGGCCTGCACGCGCTTCCCGGCAGCGACGCCGCGTTGGTAGACATAGTGCGCGATGTCGGACGATCCGACGAAGCTCACCGCGCCGATCGCGGGGTGATCGAGGATCGCGTCCACCATCTCCTTGTCGCCGTGCACGACCTGGAGAATGCCCTCGGGCGCGCCCGCTTCGAGCATCAATTCGGCGAGGCGAACGGGAACCGAGGGATCGCGCTCGCTGGGCTTGAGGATGAAGGCGTTGCCGCAGGCGATGGCGACGCCGAACATCCACATCGGGATCATCGCGGGGAAGTTGAACGGCGTGATGCCTGCGCCGATCCCGATGGGCTGGCGCATCGAATAGACGTCGATGCCGGGGCCCGCGCCCTGCGTGTACTCGCCTTTCAGGACATGCGGGATGCCGCAGGCGAATTCGATCACGTCGAGCCCGCGCTGGACGTCGCCCTTCGCATCGGCGACCACCTTGCCGTGCTCGGACGCGAGCAGCCGGGCGAGTTCGTCGATGTTGGCTTCGACCAGCTCCTTGAACCTGAACATCACCCGGGCGCGGCGCTGCGGGTTGGTCGCTGCCCAGCCGGGCTGGGCGGCCTGCGCGGCGGCGACGGCGCGGTCGAGCTCGGCGGCGGTGCCGAGGCGGACGCGCGCCTGCACCTGACCGGTGTTGGGATCGAAAACGTCGCTCTCACGCGCGGCGCCGCCGCCTGCGTGACCGGCGATGAAATGGTCGATGGTGCGCATCATACTCTCCTGCGGCGGGCTCTGCGGCCCGACTCGTGTCGTGTAATTTTATTGCGCAATGGCACAGGGGCGACCGGTTCTCAATCCTCCCGCGGAGGGGGACGGGGACCAGCGAAGCTGGTGGAGGGGTAGCTCCGACCAGCGATAATTCATCCTTTGGCCAGACTACCCTTCCACCGCTTCGCGGTTCCCCTCCCCCTCCGGAGGAGGATTTATCTGGTCCGCCCGATCGGCACGGGGAGGAGGCGTCCGCGCTCGTCGGGGACGACCATCACTTCGACTCCGAACGCCTCGCGCAGCGGCTGGTGCGCGAGCGCCTGGTTCGCCGTGCCGAAGGCGACCACGCGCCCCTGCTTCAGCAGCAGCACGTCGTCGGCGGCGCGCGCGGCCTGAACGAGATCGTGGAGCACGATCACCACCCCCATGCCGTCCGCCGCGAGCTCGCGGAGCTGATCGAGCAGCGCGAGCTGATGGGCGGGGTCGAGGCTGGCGAGCGGCTCGTCGGCGAGCAGCCAATGCGGGGTGCCCGCCAGCACGCGCGCGAGCAGGACGCGTGCCCGCTCGCCGCCCGAGAGCTGGTCGGCGGTGCGCGTTTCGAGATGCGTCGTGCTCGTGGCCTCGAGCGCGGCCTGTACCGCGGCATGATCCTCGGCGGACGTGCCGGCGAAGGGCGAGCGGTGGGGCAGGCGGCCGAGCGCGACCAGATCCCGTACGCCGATGTTCCAATGGACGGTCGCGTCCTGCGGGAGATAGCCGATCAGCCTGGCGCGCTCGCGCGGGGCGATGCGGGCGACGTGGTGCGCGCCAAGGCGGACGTGACCCGCGTCGGCGTCGAGCAGGCCGGCGAGCGTCTTGACCAGCGTCGACTTGCCCGAGCCGTTGGGACCGAGGATCGCAGTCACGCGTCCCGGCCTGAACACGGCGCTCACGCCTTCGAGCACGCGACGCGCGCCGAGGCTGACGGTGAGATCGGTGACGCTCAGCTCCATGCCGATCGCCTCATCTTGAGCAGCAGCGCGAAGAAGAAGGGCGTGCCGAGCAGCGCCATGGCGACGCCGAGGCGTATCTCGCCGGCGCCGGGCCCGAGCCGGACGAGGCTGTCGGCGGCGAGCACCAGCGCCGCGCCGCCGAGCGCGCTGGGGAGGAGCAGCGCAGAGGGGCGGGCGCCGGTCAATGGGCGGAGCAGGTGCGGCACGATCAGCCCGACGAAGCCGACGACGCCGGTGACCGCGACGCTGGCGCCGACGGCGAGCCCGGCGCCGAGGACGACCAGCAATTGCACCCTGCCGAGCCGAACCCCGAGCGATCGCGCCGCGGCCTCGCCCAGCGTCAGCGCGTCGAGCGCGCGGCCGGTGAGGAGCAGCAGCACGCAGCCGAGCGCGATGAAGGGGAGGGCGAGCTGGACCTCGGCGAAGCTGCGGTCGGTGAGCGCGCCCATGATCCAGTCGATGACCTCGGCGGTGGCGAAGGGATTGGGTGCGATCGAGATGAGGAAGGCAGTGAGCGCGCCGCCGAGGCTGGCGAGCACGGTGCCGGCGAGGATGAAAGCGACCGCGCTGTCCGCGCGCCACGCGAGCGCGGCGAGCAGCAGCATCGAGGCGCAGGCGGCGAGCATCGCGGCGGCGAAGATCGCGATCGGAGCGCTGGCGGCGAAGAGCACGATTGCGGCGACGGCGCCCAGCGCGGCGCTCGACGAGACGCCGACCACCGCAGGATCGGCCAGCGGGTTGCGCAGATAGCCCTGCAGCACCGCGCCGGCGAGACCGAGCGCCGCGCCGATCGCGAGGCCGAGGATCGCACGCGGCAAGCGCAGCTCGAGCACGATCCACCAGCGCGGATCGCCCGAAAACCACGCGGCAGGCGGCACCCAGACCTTGCCCGCCATCAGCGAGGCCGCGAAGAGCAGGACGACGAGGAGGATGAGGAGGAAGATCAGCGCGGTGCGGTTCACGGTGTCACCTCGCGCCGAACCTCGGCCAGCCGCGTCATCGCCGTGGCGATCACCGGGCCTCCGCAATTGGCAAGGCTGCGGGGGAAGCGCGCCTGATGGACCTTGCTACCCATGCGCGCGAGCGCCTGGGCACGAAGCTGGGAGGCGCGCGAATCGGCGTCGCGGCCGGGCGCGTCGGGCACCAGCATCACGCGCGGCGGATCGACGAGCACATGCTCGATCGGAAGATAGCCGGTGTGCTGCAGCCCATAATGCGCAGCATGATCGCTGAAGCCGGCCTTGACCATCATCTCGTCGAGCAAGGTGGCGCCCCCCGAGACGAGATTGCCGCCGATCCAGAGCAGCGCGGGGATTGCGGGGCCGGGGCGCGCCGCGGCCGCTACGGCGCGGTCGATCCGCGCGATCATCGCCTCGCCTGCCGGGGCGGCATCGAGAGCGGCGGCGAGCTCGCGGATCTGCGCCTTGCTCGCTTCGATCGTCACGGGCGAGTCGAGATATAGCGTTCGAACGCCGGCGCGTGCCAGCGCCTCGCGCGTCGAGGAGGAGGTGAAGCTGCTCGCCACCACCAGGTCCGGGCGCATCGCGATCACTTCCTCGGCAGTCCCGCTGGTGGTGCGGAAGTGCGCGGCGACTTGCGGATCGATCGAGCTGGCGGCGGGATCGCGCGAATAATGGCTGATCGCGGCGATGCGCGCCGGCGGCACCAGCTCCACCAGCATCGCGTCGGCACACGGATTGGTCGAGACGATGCCGCCCCCGCCCGAAGGCGAGGGCGCCGCGCATCCCGCGGCCAGCAGGCACAGGAGCGCGGCGCTGCGCATCAGTCGAACCGCAGCCGCACGCCGGCGTGCGCGGTGCGGCCGGGGGTGCCGTAACCCGCGACCGTTTCATACTGCGCGTCGAACAGATTATCGATGCGGCCATAGACCTCGACCTGGCGCGTGATCGGGACCGAGGCGCGGATGCCGGCCAGCGCATAGCCGTCGAGCCGCACCGTGTTGGCGGCATTGTCGAAGCTGTCGTCCACGATCAGCAGCGTCGCGCCGAGGCTCGGGCCATTGGCGAAGCGATAGTCGACCGACAGGCTGCCGGTATCGCGCGGGCGGCGGGGCAGGTCGTTGCCGAGATTGGCGCCGGGTGAACGATTCTCCGCATCGACATGCGTGTAGCCGCCGCGCAGCGACAATCCGGTGACGGGCTGGGCGACGATCTCGACTTCGACTCCGCGCGCACGCGAGCGAGCGATGTTGAAATAGGTCGAAGTCACCAGGTCGAAGTCGATCTGTTCGCGCGTGTCGCGATGGAACCAGGTGGCGCCGAGCGACAGGCCCTTGGTTATCTCCTGCCGCGCGCCGATCTCGAAGCTCTCGGCGGTCTCGGGCTTCAGGTCGGGCGTGCCGTAGAAGCTGAAGCGCTGGTAGAGCGTCGGCGCCTTGAACCCCTCGCCATAGCTTGCGTGGAGCACAGTGCCGGGCGTGGGGCGGAGCGCGGCGTTGGCGCCCCAGCTCCAATGGCTGCCGAAGCCGCTGTGATCGTCGTTGCGCACGCCGGCAGTGAGGGTGACCGGCTCGGCCGGGGTCAGGATCGCCTCGCCATAGAAGCTGGTGATGCCCTGGCTCGCACGCGTGCTGCCGTCGAAGAAACGGCTGTCCTCCTGCTCGGCACCGAAGACGAGCCGCGCGACCGATCCGATCGCGGCGTCACCCTGATAGGCATAGCGCTCGCTGCGCCCGCGCGAGAAGAAGGCGGGATCGCTGCCGAAGGCCGGATCGTAATTGTCGCGGTTGACGTCGGCGAGCGTGAAGGAGAGGCGGTGCTTCACCGGGCCAGTCACGCCGTGGAGCCCGACATAGCCATAGGCCTCCTGCGCCTCCGAATATTCCTCGGTGTCGGCGAAGGCGTAGGTGGGGGCGGGGAAACCGTCGAGATCGAGCCGGCTGTGCGCATAATAGCCGCGCAGGTCGGCGCCGAAGCCGGGGGCGAACTCGACCGAGACGCGCGCGGTGCCACCGATCTGGCGATAGCCGTCGGGCTCGGTGCCGCTCGCCGCCTGGCTGATGCCGTCGCTGGTGAGATAGCCGGCGGTCAGCGCGCCCTGCACGCGCTCGTTGCCTGCGGAGAGGCCGCCGTTCGCGCCGAACTGCTCATGGCTGCCGTACTCGGCGTTGCCGCGCACGCGGAGCCCGTCGACCGGGCGTTCGGTCACGACGTTGACCACGCCGCCGATCGCCTGGCTCCCCCAGGCGACCGAATTGGGTCCGCGCAGCACTTCGACGCGTTCGATCGAGCCGGCGAGCAGATTGCCGAAGTCGAAGCCGCCGCCGGGGGCGGAGGGATCGTTGACGCGCACGCCATCGATAAGGACGAGAGTCTGCTCGGCCTCGGCGCCGCGGATGCGCACGCCGGTGAAGCCGCCCGGACCGCCGTTGCGCGTGACGGTGACGCCCGGTGTGGTGGCGAGCAGGTCGGAGAGTGCGACGGTCTGGCGCGTCTCGATCTCGTCACGTGTGATCAGCGTCACCGAACGGCCGATCTCGTCGGGCGATTGCTCGACGCCGGTCGCGACCACGACGATCTGCTCGTCGTCCTGCGCATGCGCGGCGACCGGCAGCAGCGCGGCGGCGGTGGAAAGGAACAGCGTATACTTCTTCACGGCTAGACACCTTCTTCTGGGGTCGCTGTGCCGATGGAAGTGGCGCGGCGACCCGGTTCACGGTGTCGCTCACACGAGGGTCTCCCCTCGTTCGCCCGGTGCACCCCGCCC